>DAIDHM010000025.1 GCA_027459705.1 Ktedonobacteria bacterium
ATGGACATCGGACTGTCTTCGAACACCGAACTCACACAACGAAATGATACGCGACTGTCATATAACCAGATACAGGCTGTGCGGATGCTGCAGCATTCCGGTCTGGAGACCGATCAGATCATCTATCGTGCGTTGCGCGAAAACCCAGCCATCGACGGAGAAGAAGTGACTCTCTGTCCACTCTGCCATCGGGAAATAGGTGGCAGCGGTGAACGCGGTTGCCAGTGCCACCTGCTCAAACGGCAGGAAGAGATGCGCCAGCACGACGAGATGCCCCTGGGTGGCCAGGAAGAATGGGACATGAGCATGTCGTCGCGCTCCAATGGATCATTCGACGAAGAGGAGAACGATCTTTTTGCGCGCGTCAGTGGGCAGGGCGAATATGGTGGTGGGTTGCGCATGACCCTGCACGCTATGCTGGCGGTAGAATATTATCCCATCGCCGACCACTTGATCGGCAGTATCGATTCGCATGGTTTATTGCCCGCTGATATCGTTGAAGAGACGGTAGCTTCGTTGCCCGTTACCACCGATGAAGTTGAGTTCGTCATTCATACTTTGCAACAACTTGATCCACCAGGGATCGGAGCACGTTCTCCACGCGAATCGTTATTGCTGCAGTTGCAGCGGCTGCGGGAGGGCGGAGATCCTCACCCATTAGCTGAACTACTAATCCGCGACCATTTCGAAGATCTGGCGGCCAAGCATTTCCGCGAGATCTCGCATCGTGTCAATATTACGCCACGGGTCATCGAACTCGAATTGCATTTCATTAGCCAAAAACTCCATCCATATCCAGCCCATGGCTTCGATCCAGACCTGGCTGGTGTCGTGACCAGCGCTCCCCCAATTCAGCCCGATGTCATCATTCGTGTCACTTCACGTGGTTTTGAGGCCGAAGTGGTAGAGCAACGTCGCTGGAGCAAGCTCAACCTTTCTGACACCTATAAGCTTGTCCGTCAGCAGATGAAGCGCGATACTTCGCTCTGCGCGTCCGCGGATCGCGAACACGTGCGTCGCTCATTGGATGACGCGGCGAATTTGCTGAATGCGTTACGACAGCGTTGGCAGACGATGCGGCGCGTCACCGAGGCGCTCATCGAGATGCAATATGACTACCTGGTACAGGGACCGTCTGGCTTGCGATCCTTGACGCGTAAGCAAGTTGGCGATGAGATTGACTTGCATGAATCGACGGTCAGTCGTGCGACAGATGGCAAGTTCGTCCAGTTGCCGAACGGGAAGACGGTCTCGTTTGATGATTTCTTCAACGATTCGTTGCAGGTCAAAGAGGCGATTCTGGTATTGGTGGAGAAAGAAGATCCGCGCCATCCCTATAGTGATGAACAAATTGCCGTGATGTTGGAAGAGAGAGGGATGTCGGTCGCACGCCGTACCGTCGCCAAGTATCGCGAAGAGATTGGTTTGCTCCCCTCACGCTTGCGTCGCAATCGTATCACTCCGCGGCAGTCGCCACCGCACGCTGCTATCGCCACCATGTGATCTCTTGGGGGGATATGCCCCAAGGGAGTATCCAGGAAAATGCGATAGGGAGCCTAAGTGGTTCCCTATCGCGATTATTGACCTGTTGTGTGCAGGCATTCATCACATAGCGGGTGAAGTATCGTGGCGGTTGCGGTCTACGACCTCGGCGGTCACCATGATATCCTCGCCAACTCGTTCCACGAGATCCCAGCGGAGTCGGAGCGCGTCATCAAGACGTGCCCAGCCCGGTTCGCCAACAGGGCCAGGAGCCGACACGCCGCCAATGACGCGTGGGGCAATGAAGGTCACGACTTGCTGTACCAAATCCCCCGCCAACGTCGCCCCCAGAACACCGCTCCCACCCTCGATCAACACGGTCAATGCGCCGCGCGTCCCCAGGAGTTGCCAGAGCGCGGCGAGATCGACATGGCCGCCCTCATCCGCTGGTAATAGCGCGACTTCGGTGCCCTGTGCGGCGAGCGCCGCCCGCCAGGCCGCCGGGGCGGCGGCTGTCGTGGCGACCAGTGCCGCTCCCGGCATCGCTGTTCCGTCTGCAGACTTTGGCATCAACATTCGCGCATTGGTCGCCACGCGTCCCCGGCTATCCAGCAAGACGCGTAAGGGGTGACGTACCTTATCGACATCCAGATCTGGCAGGCGTGTCGTAAGGAGCGGATCGTCGGCGAGCGCGGTGCCGCTGCCGACAAGGATGACATCGCAAGCCTGGCGCAGGCGGTGTCCGGCGGTCCGCGCGGCGGGTCCGGTGATCCATTGTGATTCGCCCCCGCGCGTTGCGATCTTGCCATCGAGACTCATGGCGAACTTCGCGATGCCCATGGGTTGCCCGGTCCTCAGCCAATGGGCGAAGGGCGCGATCAGGCGATTGGCGGCGGCCTGCCCCGGCCCTACCACGACCTCGATGCCCGCGGCGCGCAATTGCTCCACTCCTTCGCCGTGTACGCGGAGATTGGGATCGAGGGTGGCGATCACCACACGCGCAATGCCGGCTGCGATGATTGCCTCTGTGCAGGGTGGCGTATGGCCGTGGAAGCTATGGGGCTCTAACGTGACATACATTGTGGCGTTGCGCGCGCGCTCACCAGCGGCGTGCAACGCCACAATCTCCGCGTGTGGGCCACTGACGGGCTGTGTCGCCCCTTGGCCAATGATGCCGGTCGCGTCGACAATCACCGCGCCAACAGGGGGATTGGGACTGCTGTAACCGCGCGCGGTCTCGGCCAGCGCCAGCGCCCTCGACATCCAGTCGGCGTCCGCATCCTCAGTGATCATCATCCTCAACCTCGAACTCAGCTTGTATGTAACGACCATGTCCATATGAGATCTGATCGTCCACCTGCTGGTCGCGCGGACGCGAGTCATAGAAGATGCTCCATAGGTTGAGTCGCATTAACTCCTGACGCGCTTCGAAGCCAAACACCGCGCGGTCGATCCGGGCGCCATGGCGAATGACGAGAGAACGGAGTTCCTCGATCAATTCAGCTTTGACGGCGAAATCACTCTCGAATGGGATATGTTGAGCCAGCAACTCGATCGCTTGCCGAATATGCCAGAGATCTTGCGATTGGGGTTCCATCAATCTTGTCCCTTCGACGCGTGGCGCCAGCCTTGCCATATGCTACCGCTAGGATAGCGTAGCACGGCTGGGCAGGACGTCGCAATCTCAGGTGAGACAAAACGTGGTCGCTCTCGGTGATACGTTGGCCACGGGAAACTTCGTATTGTGGCGGCCGGTTTGTTCAAGATGAGGAAACTTTCCTTTACTAGATAAGCTTGTGTAATGGCATAGGACTTGCACTTTAGGCGAGAAGCGTCTGTGTCGTCGCTTGATGGCGCGACAGAAAGTGAGGAAAAAATGGCGCGACATGCGGCATCGGTTGTAGTGCGGCGGCCTGTGGAACAGGTCTATCCTTTGTTCACCCACTTCAACGATTTCCCCAAGTTTATGCACTTCGTCCACGAAGTTACGTACTACGACGATCAGCGGAGCCACTGGGTGGTAGATATTGCTGGTCGTCATGCCTGGGATGCCATCAATGAAGGGTGGATTCCTAATCAACAGATCGGATGGCGTTCGACTGATGGGCTGCGCAATGCTGGCGTGATTCAATTCGCACCCCAGGGCCTGGATCAGACGCTCATTGATGTCCTGATCGACTATGAGCCGCCTGCGGGCATCGTGGGCAATCTCGGGGAACATCTTGGTGTTGGCAAGCGCTTCGATGAAGCACTCCAGCATGATCTGGAACATTTCGCGCGGATGGTGGATGAAGCACCTCCCGGCGCGCTCGATCCCATGGCGTCCACCTATCTTTTTCATAGTGATAGTGCCGCCGCCCAGGGTGAGACCACTGAAGACCAGAATGCCACCATGTAGTCGGACCAGGAAACCGCAGGCATGGATGCCGCTTCACCTTGAACATAGTGGGGTAGCAAGTTATGCAAATGCATCAGAATTCTCCAGAACTGCGGCACATGAAGATTGCGGTCCTGGCTACGGACGGCGTCGAAGAAGCCGAGCTGGCGCAACCAGTGGAGGCGTTACGCCAAGCGGGAGCGGATGTAACTATCTGCGCGCCACACGCTGGCAAGATCCAGGCCTTCAATCACCTCACCCCTGGAGATGCCATCCCGATCGATCTCACGCTGGATGAGGCACAGCCCGAACAATATGCTGCTTTGTTGCTTCCTGGCGGTGCATTAAATGCCGATTTCATGCGTATGGAATCCCAAGTTCGCAACTTTATCCGTACGATACACGATGCTGGCAAGCCCATCGCGATGATCTGCCACGCGCCGTGGGAATTCATATCGGCAGGCCTGGCACGGGGGCGCACATTGACCAGCTACCATACCATTCAGGATGATCTGCGCAATGCCGGGGCCACCTGGGTCGACCAGGACGTAGTAGTTGATGGTAATCTTGTGAGTAGCCGCCAACCAGCAGATATTCCCGCGTTCAATCGCGAGATGCTCGCTCTCTTCGAGCGTGCCATGGTATCGCAGATTGACCTTCCCCCTCTGGATTTGGATGATGCGCCGCATCCAGAATGTTGATGGCGGATGCCACCAATGTTCCCAGCCCTTGCATTTGCTATGTGTGACCGTTTCGCCAGCAGCAGTGTATCTCGATGCACTGCTGCTGGCGGTCTCACGCAATGATCCTTACCTGTACGCGATAGGCTACTGCCTGAACCGTAGCGGCGGGTGCAGTTTTTCTCAACCTTAAGGCGAGCAAATTCCCGGAATCGGGAGATATTTCTTCATCGCCCATACATCCAGCTGGTTCAGAACTTCGCTCGCCGTTCCCATGCCCGGTGTGTACGGTGAGTCTGGGAACGATAGTCCGATCGGTCACTCGCGTGTTAGGATGAGAGAACCGCATCATATGTAGCGCCATAGTGGTCATTGACCAGTGTCCGTGATAACCTTGTGCAAATCTACTCTCTGGCAGTGACGAAGTTGTGAGAAGATGATGTTGCTATGTTACGAGCGACGCAGATGGCTGACCACGTTTGAGAAATGTGCCAGCCTAAAAATGCATGTTGCTGGGGAGGTCATCTCATGCAGAGCCTCGTGATCTACGCGTCCCATTTTGGCAATACCGAGAAGATCGCTCGGGCGATTGCTCTCGGATTACGAACGAGCGGATCGGTGCAGTTGTACGCGGCGGATGAAGCGCCTATACGTTTGCCCCCCGAAACCGACTTTTTGCTGATCGGTGGGCCAACGGAAGCGCATACACTGACTTCACCGATGGCACAATATTTTTCCCGTCTCGATTCCTACGCGCTCCATACGGTCGCCGCAGCGGCTTTCGACACCCGCATGCGCTGGCCGCGTTGGCTCTCTGGCTCAGCCGCCGCAGCAATCGCGCAGCATTTGCGCGCCCAGGGCGCCCAGATGGTCGCGCCGCCCGAGAGTTTCTTTGTCAGAAACCAACCAGGAACTCCTGGCCAACGCAACATCTTGCTGGAAGATGGCGAGATCGCTCGCGCGCAATCCTGGGCGATTGCCTGCATCGCCATGCTCGGTGCACTGCCACGCTTGCGGACTCTGGCGCAACTGTGAGATTTGGCGGCTCAGCTTCGCCATGTGTGATCCATTCTCGAATCAACCTGCGCGTGTGCATGCAGGTTGATTCGAGACACGATGCCGCAAGTGCGGTCAAACCAAACAAATAACTATGCCGCGCGCGTTGCCCGTCTTTCCCTCAGTGAGACCTTCATAGGCGACCAGACCAAGCTTGCTTCGTACTCACCCGCGATTTTTCTGATTCGGGGTGTCACATCGATGATCCTCAATCATCCTCCAGAAAAGAAGAATAATCTGGAGGAGTTCGCGGTGTAGGGGTAATCCATCCCACATACTCTTGACCTTGGTCGACGCATAGCATACGATAGAAGGTAAGATGGCAACGAACGATGAGGAAGGCTCGGAGTACCGGGGGACATCTCCACCCCCTGATGATGCTCCACTCCGCTCAGAGCGCTTGTGGATTGACCGTCCGGTTGATCTGATAGCGATGACTCGCCTATTATTAGAAACGCGCGTGATCGCAGTCGATGCTGAATTTGTCACAGCGCGCGCGACCGACGCCTCGCAGGCGCCACGCCTTGCCTTGATCCAGATCGCTGATGCGCGCCGCTGC
>DAIDHM010000028.1 GCA_027459705.1 Ktedonobacteria bacterium
CGATACGGGACCATTAACCGCATATCTGCGGGGACGGCAGGGCGCGATCGTTCGCTTTGGTCCACTCATCACGCAAGGCGACGCGGCAACGACGATCGTAAATTATGGAGAGGTGGTCGAAGCACTCCAGGCATTTCCTCATACATATCTCCAGTATCGCGCCCATCTCCAGGCTCTCTGCCAGCAGCATATGGCGCTCCTCGCTCCTGATTTCGCAGTGATGGATCAATATGCGACGTTACGGCGTACGATGCGCGCATTACGAACCCCGCAAGGGCAACCAATGGGGGTACACTATAGATTATACTGCACCGCCGCGGCCATGAATGCGGTGCCGTCGCCACAACAGTTGCTTCCAAATCTTACGGAGATTTATTTTGCTGTGTGATAGGTTCCCCATAAAAGAAGAAATAAGCTAAATCATTCAGCCGTTCTACACATTTTAGAAGGTAGTCTCTGCTATATTCATTATCGGGGCCATGTATATACCTAGATACCCAACTAGCGACATAATCTGGTGTAAACCAAAATCCCCTGGCAAGCCAACGTGGAATTTCTGACATAGATTTCATATTTTCACAACATGTTTCCATTGCGTCTGCTAAATGTTGGAACCTTTGCTCATTCCAATCACAATGTGCTACGAGTTCAATTATAAAAGATTCTGGCTCTGCCGAAAATTCCTTTTGTAATACTACAAGATAATTCTCACTTGTTGACAACATACATTCCTCCACATCTAAGTGTGGTTGACGAACAACCTTTTCTCTTACAAAAGCTGTCCACTTCATCTTCTCTCATAGAGTATCATCCAAAAAGTGATCCTGCAGCTCCTATGACCCGAACAGCAGATGCCGGTATACCACCCGCACTTCCATCAAACACATATTCAACGGATGATTTTGCAAAATTAGGAGCACTTATTGCATTAGGACTAACTCCAGCGGCATCTAAGGCGCTATCCGTAGATAAATCTATGATGTTACTACTAATCGATGACGTATCAATCTCGACGATTCGAGATCCATCTCTGGCCGAATACTTCAATGCTACATCTAAACTACCAGTAAGCGAAATATATTGAGAACCCAAATTCCTTGAACCTGACGCTACATGGCCAGCTACTGATATTTCTCTGTTTGGTTTACTTGCAACGAGGCCTTGATCTGGATTCTCATCACCCCGTATATTTCTCTAGAGTTTTGATGGTATACCATCACAGTTATGCACGACCCACTGGTCGCTGCCGACCAGATAGGTGTGCAGATCCTGCACGGTGAGATTATACCGCACCGCCGCGCTCTTGACGTCATGACCTTTTGCCCTCTAAGATATGTATGTCACAAACCGACCGTCGCGTCGGTTTGTTGGACGCGGGCCCTTACGCCATTGTGGGGGGCACTCCGGTCAGCCAGGCAGTTAGCGGTCCCACGCCTACGAGCGGGTGGCACACCTAGCCTTGCGGTTGACCGAGCATGGGCAATCCAGAGATTCTCTACGCGAAGACTGGATGTCTTCAGCCATCGATGGGTGTCGTTACCGACCACCTGGGGGAAATACGCACGGGGCTTCCCCTAACGCGGAGTGACCATCGCTTGACTGCCAATGACACCAGTTGCGATGACCATATCATGCATGGGCGGTCATGCCCAAATAGCTGATGGACGGTGAGCCATGATACAACCACGCGGCATGCTGGCGGCGCCGGGCCACCCGGACGCACCATCTGCGACCGGCACAGGACTGGCAGCGGGCCATCCGGCGGCAGCGGACCCGGCGCCTTCCGGACATGGGGACGGGACACTGCCCGAGATCCGTGCGCTCCTGGTTGACGCCGTCACCGAAGCCGCACACCGCGCCACAGCACTGGGCCACCCGGTCATCGCGGTCGTCAACTACCTGACGGATCCGATCGATCCCATCCGCGCTTTCCAGCTTGCTGGCTCGTCCGCCATGGGCTTCTTCGAACGCGGAACTTTAGCTTTGCCCGCAGATCCGCAAGGGACTTTATCGACGCCATATCTGGCCTATGTTGCCTATGATAGCGGCACCGGGTCACCCGGTTGCACGTCCGTGACTGGCACCGGGTGGACACCGGACCACCTGGGACCGCCCCACCCGGCTTCGGGAGCCGCTGGCACCGATCTTTCCAGTGGGACCGGACCATCCGGCCCTACCGGGGAGGTCTTCGCGCCGATCCGCGCCTGGCACAGCCACTTCCGCGACGCCGTGTGTCGCTCGACGCGGGATGTCCCAGCTTCGCACGATCAGGGACCACTGGCATTTGGTGGCGGGGCATTCGATCCGTCCGCGCCGCGCTCTGCCCTCTGGTCGGCATTTCCCGCCGCGCTGTTCTTTGTGCCGCGTATCTTGCTCACACGGACCACCGCAGGCACGACGATCGGGCTGCACGTCCTCGTGCGCGATCGCGCCCAGGGCCTGGCAGATGCCATGGAGGTCGAACGCATGGCAAACAGCTGGCTGCTGCGTATCGCCAGTCAGCCAGAATTGGCTCCCATGGACGATAAGGATCCTGGGATCATCCTTCGCGATGGGCAACCGGCAGAGCAATGGCGCGAGATCGTGGCGCGGCTGGCTGGTGAGATCCGTGCCGGTGCCATGCGCAAAGTCGTGCTGGCGCGATCCGTTCATGCTACTGGCACGCGCGCGTTCGTGGCGGCCGATGTGCTGCGCCGCTTACGCGTGGCCTATCCCGCTGCGCTGCGCTTCGCCATACCGCGCGGCAACCAGGTCTTCGTGGGGGCAACACCAGAATATCTCGCTGAGGTGAATCACGGAGCGTTTACGACGATGGCGTTGGCGGGGACGGCTCCACGCGGGACAACACCTGACGAAGACGCCGCGCTCGGTCTGGAGTTGCTGCATAACGCTAAACAGATCGCTGAACACGCTATCGTCACGGAGATGTTGCGCACAACGTTAGCACCACTGTGTGCCACGATGCAAGTCGGTGCGACCGGGTGGCCCGGTGCCGCTCCCCAACTTCTGCGCCTGGCCAATGTGCAGCACCTGCAAACGCCGATTGCCGGACAACTCATGGCCGGGCGGAGTATCCTGGATCTGGTGGCTGCCTTGCATCCGACCCCCGCAGTCGGTGGCATGCCCCGTGTGGCGGCCCTCGCGGCCATCCGCGCCGCAGAGGGAATGGATCGCGGTTGGTACGCGGGTCCCGTCGGCTGGGTGACGCCGGATGGCGATGGCGCGATGGCGGTCGCGCTGCGTTCTGGCTTGTTGAATGGCCAGACGGCGACGCTCTTCGCTGGCTGTGGCATCGTCGGCGCGTCGGACCCCGACCGTGAATGGGAAGAGTCGCGCCTGAAGTTGCAGGCCATGTTGAGCGGAATCGGCCTGGAGGAAGCCCCACGATGACGATCTTAAGCGATCCCCCCAATGCGCTGTACGCGTATGTCGGCGCGTTTGTGGATGAATTGCGGCGACATCACCTTGCCCATGCCGTCGTCTGTCCCGGCTCGCGTTCCACACCGCTGGCCTTCGCGCTGGCCGCCGAACCGCGCATCAAGCTCTGGATGCATCTCGATGAACGTTCGGCGGGCTATTTTGCCCTGGGCCTGGCGAAACGCACGGGCGGGGTGGTCGCGCTGGTCGTGACCTCGGGCACGGCAGCGGCGAATCTGTTTCCCGCGATTGTCGAGGCCAACCTGACGCACGTGCCACTGCTCATCCTCACGGCCGATCGTCCCCCTGAGCTACGCGAGAATGGCGCGCCCCAGACGATCGATCAGATCCGTCTCTATGGCTCGCACGTCCGCTGGTCGGTCGATCTGCCCTTGCCCGCTGCGAGTGACAGCGCCCTCCGCCACATCAGGACGATGGCGGGCCGTGCCATTGCCACGACGCAAGGCGGCAATCCGGGACCTGTGCATCTCAATTTCCCCTTTCGCGAACCGCTGGTTCCCGCGCCCGCGCCGCTCCCGCCCGCCAATGCGCGCGACCCCGTCGCTTGGTCGGGGCGGCCTGCCGATGCTCCCTATGTCTCCGTCCAGTCGGCCGTGCGGTCCGCGCTCACCACCGATCTGGTGGAGGAACTGGCGGATACATTGCTCAAGAATCCGCGGGGCTTGATCCTCGTCGGGCCACACAACAATCCCGATCTGGCGCGCGATTTGCTACCCCTGGCCCATGCGCTGGAATATCCGTTGCTGGCGGATCCGCTTTCGCAGTTTCGGGGAATCCAGGCGGCACCGGACCATCCGGATGACCTGATGCTTACCCACTATGACGCGTTCCTGCGTTCCATTGCCGGAGAGCCTGGTGTCACCGAGGGGCCATATGCCCAATTCGCCGACGCGCCACCCGCGATCGTTTTGCGCTTTGGCGCGATGCCAACGGCCAAGCCGCTACTGCAGTATCTCCAACGCCATCCCGACCACCGCCAGTTGGTCTTTGTAGAGGATAGCGATTGGCCAGAACCGACGAGCCTGGCCAGCACCATCCTGCGCGGCGAAGCCGCCGCCATCGTGCGCGCCTTGAATGCGTCGCCTGCCATACGCGACCGCGCGGCCACAGTACGCCGGGCTGGGAGAACCATCAGCCCCTGGC
The DNA here is from genome assembly GCA_027459705.1 of Ktedonobacteria bacterium. Lineage (GTDB taxonomy): Bacteria > Chloroflexota > Ktedonobacteria > Ktedonobacterales > JACDGC01 > DAIDHM01. Next base: position 4,582 of record DAIDHM010000028.1, read on the forward strand.
TGGCACACTGGCAATCCGCCGAACGAGCGGCGAGCCAGGCGATTCAGCAGACGGTCGAGGGTTTTGACGCCCTCTTCGAAGGGCGCGTCTTTCTGGAATTAGGTGACCTGCTGCCAGCAGATGCGACGCTGGTCGTTGGGAATAGCATGCCCATCCGTGACTGTGATACCTTTTTCGCGCCTCGGCAACCGTTGCGGGTCTATGGGAATCGGGGCGCCAACGGTATCGATGGCATCACCTCGACGGCGCTGGGGATCAGCGCTGGTGGCTCGTCGCCCACCGTCCTCGTCATCGGCGATCTCTCATTGTACCATGATCTCAATGGTCTCCTCGCGGCGAAATTGTATCCGCTGCACCTCACCATCGTGCTGATCGACAATGATGGCGGAGGCATCTTCTCGTTCTTATCTCAGGCTGAGTATCCTGAACAATTTGAGCAACTCTTCGGGACGCCGACTGGCCTGGATTGCGCGCCGGCTGTCGCCATGTATGGCGGCACGCTCACGGACGTCGCCGATTGGGGGGCGTTTCGCCGCGCGGTGCAGGCTGGCATCGCCGCTGGCGGGCTGCGCGTCGTGCGTTTACGGACGGACCGTGCGACGAATGTCACGATGCACCGGGCGATCTGGGCCGCGGTCAGTCAGGCGCTCACACACGCCGATCCGCCACCAGCGATGGATGACGACCTGACAGCGGAGGATCGGTGATGCGTGATTCGGGCGTTTCGGAGCCGCCGCGAGCTGGGTGGCCCGCCGCTGCTCCAGTACCGCTACCCGCAGTGCGCTGCGCGACCCAGCGGGTCGACCTGGCCGATGTCACCTATCAGGTCGTCACCTACGCACCACCTCAGCCGGATGCGCCGCCCTTGCTGCTCTTGCATGGGTTCACGGGGAGCGCCGCCAGCTGGGACCCGTTGGCGCAGCGCATTGCCGCCGAGGGCTGGCGCGTCATAGCGATCGATCATCTCGGGCATGGCGCGAGCTCCATACCAACCGATCCCCGCCGCTATGCCATCGAACGCGTCTGTGCAGATCTCGCGGACATCCTGGCGCAGATGGGTCTGCGCAGCGCCGATACCGTGATCCTGGGCTATTCGATGGGTGGCAGGGTGGCGCTTGCCGCCATGACACACACTCCCTATCGCGCGGCGATCCTGGAGAGCGCCACCCCTGGCATCGCGGACCCCACGGAACGCGCGGCGCGCCAGCAAAGCGACGCGGACCTGGCAGCGCGTATCGAACGCGACGGCGTGCCCGCCTTCGTCGATTACTGGACGAATCTCCCCCTGTTCGCCAGTCAGCGTGGCCTGGCAGAGGCAGATCGCTCGGCTCTGCGCGCCCAACGTCTCACGAATCAGGCGGCGGGGTTGGCGAACAGCTTGCGTGGCCTCGGCACTGGCAGGCAACCCGACCTGGGTCCGGCACTTGCTGACGCGCGTCTGCCGGTCTTGTTGATTGTCGGCGCGCTCGACACGAAATACGTCGCCATCGCGCAAGCGATGGCACACACGCTCCCTAATCCGCGCCTGGCGATTGTGCCAGGCGTCGGCCATACAGTGCATCTCGAAGCACCCGCTGTCTATGAGGATCTGGTGCTCACCTTCCTGAACGATCTCCGTCAGGCAAACGGATGCAATCCACCGCGGCTCCGCAGCGCGCGCTGATCGGACCTGCCGCATCACAACACGACCGGAGGAACACAGTCTATGTCCGTGGAATGGCAACAAGTCAAGAGCTATCGCGACATCATCTTTGAGAAGGCGGAGGGGATGGGGAAGATCACTATCAATCGCCCCGAAGTGCGCAATGCCTTCCGACCACAGACGCTCTTCGAGTTGATCGAGGCCTTCAATCTGGCACATGAGGATCCAGAGATTGGCGTCATCATCTTCACGGGCGCGGGCGACAAAGCCTTTTGCTCGGGCGGTGACCAAAAGGTTCGTGGCCATGGCGGGTATGTGGGCGATGATGGCGTCGCGCGCCTGAATGCGCTGGACCTCCAGCGCACCATCAAATATCTGCCAAAGCCAGTGATCGCCATGGTCGCGGGCTATGCGATTGGTGGCGGTCATGTCCTCCATCTCATCTGCGATCTGACGATCGCCGCGGACAATGCTCGCTTTGGGCAGACGGGGCCGCGTGTCGGCAGTTTTGACGCAGGGTGGGGCGCGACGATGCTGGCCCGCACGGTCGGCCACAAGAAGGCTCGTGAGATCTGGTATCTCTGCCGCCAGTACGATGCGCAGGAAGCCCTGCAGATGGGTCTGGTCAATACGGTGGTGCCGCTGGCGCGGCTGGAAGAAGAGACGATCCAGTGGTGTCGCGAGATCCTGGAGAAATCGCCGATTGCTCTGCGCTTCCTGAAGGCCGCCTTCAATGCGGATACCGATGGCCTGGCAGGCTTGCAACAATTGGCGGGCGACGCGACGATGCTGTATTACATGACGGAAGAGGGCCAGGAAGGCAACAAAGCGTACATCGAGAAACGCAAGCCCAACTTCAGTAAGTTTCCACGGTTGCCGTGAAACAGCCGCGCACGCATTGGCGCGCCCTGCCCTATCAACTCGCGTTCCGCGCGCCCTTCAGCACCGCGCACGGCCTCCAGACTGCTCGACATGGAGCGATCCTGCTGGCGCGTGATGGCGCTGGTCTGGAGGGCCTGGGCGACCTGGTCTCCCTGCCAGAATTTGGGACTCCGCCACTCGCGGAGATGATCGCCGTCGCCGTCGCCTGGGGTCAGGCCAATGGTCAGCTGGCCCCAGGCGATGCGCGGCAGCGACTGTGGGCCGACGCCGCCGCGCATCGCCTGGCGGGTCCGGTGGCGGCAGCGTTGGATACCGCGTTGATCGACCTGGAAACCCGCCAGCGCGGTGCACCCTTCGGCGTGGCCCTGGCTGGCCGTGGCAGCCCAGACACCATCCCAGTCAATGCGGTGGTCGGCGCGCGCGATACCGCCGCGGCGGTCGCGGTGGCACGCGCCGCCATCGCGCAGGGTTTTGGCACCATAAAGCTCAAAGTGGGATTGTGCGCGGATGCGGACGCTGAACTCGCCCGAGTCGCCGCGGTGCGCGCGACGATTGGTCCCAGCAGGCGATTACGGCTGGATGCCAACGAAACCTGGACGGTAACGCAAGCCCAACGCTTGCTGCCGCAACTCGCCATCTTCGATCTTGAGTACCTCGAACAGCCAGTGCCGCGCGCGGACCTGGCGGCGCTCCGAGCTTGCCGTGGTCTGGGAGTCGCCATCGCCGCCGATGAGGCGTGCACCGACAGTGACCGCGCGGCGGCGATCCTGCGCGATGAGGCCGCCGATATCTTGATCCTCAAGCCCGCCCTGCTCGGTCCGCTCACCAACACCCTCCACCTCGCCGATCGCGCGCTGGATCGCGGATTCCGCGTCGTGACGACAAGCGTCATAGAGTCGGGTGTAGGGGTCACCATGGCGCTGCATTGCGCGGCCGCTCTGCCGGGCAACGACCTGGCGCATGGGCTGGCGACCAGCGCGCTCCTGGTCGCCGATATCATCGATCCGCAGCTCCAGATCACGTCCGGTCGATTAACCGTACCACGCGGGCCCGGGTTAGGCGTGATGCTGCGCCGCGAGCACATGGTGCACACGGCGGGTGGCCGATGACGTATCCCGGAAGCCAGTGTTGCCGCGCACAGTGAGAGCGACATCTCGCACAGCTTGTGCTATAGTGTGGGTGGTTTGTCGGCGAGCATACTCGCGAGGAGGCAATTTCATGCGCGATCTGGCAATCGGCGCGCATCGCATCTTCAAGATATCCTGGCGACGGGTCGTGCTCTTGCTCTGCTTGGCGTTGCTCATTGCTACCGCGATCCTGTTGGGTATGCCAGACCATGTGCATGGCGATACCCCAACAATATTTCGCCATCGCATCTACGATATCGCGATCCATAATGATGGGTCGGTCGCGGTCATCGAACATTGGAATATCCATATTGGCAGCGCGTCCCTCGCGCAGGCCGCCTTGTGGATTCCGCTGGCACGGATTGCGGGCATCGACATTGGTCCAGTCGATGGGGCGAGTGATGGTACGCAACAGGTAAGCCGGACACGTGACCGTGCGGGCAACGATGTCGCGGTGGTGACGTGGGGCTTTCCACAGACGCAAGATGCCGATCTCGCCTTCGATATTCCCTATGTCTTACATGACGCAGTGGGCCGCGGGGCATCCCTGGCCTGGTTCGACTGGCACTATCTGCTCGGTGCGACACCTGCCGCGATCGCGACGGACGCGACGGTACGCCTCTCGGTGCCACCAAACGGACAAAATAATACGCAGATCCAAACGATCATGTCCAATGGTAGCGCCACGGTCACCAACGACAACGGGGCGATAACCATTGCCGCTCCGGCTGCCCCGGCGAATGCGGATGTCGATGCCATGGTGACCTTTCCTGTGGGCGCAATGGACGCTGCCTACCACCCACCAGCCTGGCAGCGCAGTGAGTTGCCCCCGACTCTTCCCACAGTCGCGGGCGGCACTGCCCCCACGACGAGCTTCGTGCGTGGTGTTGGCGCAACCACGCAGAGTGGCGATGCCAATACACAACGGTCCGATGCGTCCGCCAACGGCATGCCGTCCTTCCTATGGAGTCTTTTCTTTATCACCGGTGGTCTGGTGATCGTGAGTCTCGCGGTCGCGGCGATGGCGCGGACCATGCGCCGCGCCACGGCGCCCGCTCCCGCACCGGTCACGCACACGCTTGAAACCGCGCGGAAAGGCGAGCAGTAAATGGGACAGGGCCGAGGCTTACTGATCATCTACACAGGGGGTGGCAAAGGCAAGACCACTGCCGCCCTGGGCATGGCGATCCGCGCGGCAGGCTATCAGCATCGCGTGCTCATCTTGCAATTCATCAAGGGCAGCTGGCATTATGGCGAGATCGATGGGTTGCGGCGTCTGGCGCCCGAAGTGACGTTGATGCAGGGTGGTGAGGGATTTGTCGGCATCATCGATGATACGAAACCTCTCACGGAACACGAGCAGGCCGCCCAGGCCGCCCTGGCGATGGCCAATCGCGAGATCGCCACCGATGCGTATGACCTGGTCATCCTCGATGAGATCAATTACGCCCTCAATCTCGGCTTGATCACGCTGGATGACGTCAAAGCACTGATCGCCAATCGCCCACGGCGACTGGATCTGGTCCTGACAGGCAACTATGCCCACGCCGATCTTATCGAGCAGGCGGATCTCGTCACCGAGATGCGGGAGATCAAGCATCCGTTTCAGCAAGGGCAGATGGCTAAGAAGGGTATCGATTTTTGAGAGTAAGGCGCCGGTTGGTCCTCTGCTCGCCTGCGTCGTTGCGACGTGGTCATCGGGTGCCCATAGCGCAGGCGGTAGATTGGCCGTGATGCTGGCCGCGCGCGCATCCCCGCATAGCTCGCGACTGTTTGTTTGGCCCCGAATCCCCACGGCCAGGGGTTTGATTATCGCTCTGTGGCACTGTGCCACGAAGGAGTCCGGCATGGCCCCCACTATCGCACCCTATGGCACCTGGAATTCGCCGATCACGGCGGATTTGCTCAACTCCGCGACTGTCAGTCTGGGACAGATTGCGCTGGATGCTGAGGATATCTACTGGGTCGAGATCCGTCCCCTCGAAGGTGGGCGCGGCGTGCTCGTGCGTCGCACGCCAGACGGCGCGCTGACGGATGTGACTCCACCGGGATTCAGCGTGCGGACGCGCGTCCACGAGTATGGTGGGAGCGCCTACCTCGTGGTCGATGGCGTTGTCTATTTCAGTAACTTTGCTGATAACCGCATCTATCGGCAGCCGATCGGCCAGGAACCGGTAGCGTATACCCCCGCGATCGCGGTACGCTATGGCGATTTCACACTGGATCGTACGCATCAGCGTTTGATTGTTGTCTGTGAAGATCATCGCGCTGTCGGTAGCGGCCCCCATGACCAGCAATATGCCGACAATTGGATTGGCACGATCGCGCTGGCAGGCGCCACCGCCAACGCAGCGGATGCTGCTGGGTGGCCCGACACGACGCCCCAATACCTGACCGGCGGTCATGATTTCGCGAGCAGTCCCGCCCTCAGTCCCGATGGCCAGAGCCTGGCCTGGCTGACCTGGGACCACCCCAATATGCCCTGGGATGGCACTGACCTCTGGCTGGCGAACGTGCAACCCGATGGCACGCTGGGGACGCCACGCCATATCGCGGGTGGTCGAGACGAATCCATCGTCCAGCCGTCCTGGTCACCCGATGGCATGCTCTATTATCTCTCCGATCGCAGCGGGTGGTGGAATCTCTATCGCCATGAAGAGGATCAGGAGCGCGCCCTCTGCCCAAGGGCCATGGAATTTGGCGGCCCGCAGTGGGTGCTGGGGATGAGCTTCTACGGCTTCATCAATTCTGACCGTATTGTTGGCGCGCTCATCGACCATGGCCAATCACAATTGTATGAACTGACGATCGCCACCGGGCAACTCAACCTGATCCATACTCCATATACCGCCATCGGTTCGCAGGTGTTAGTGACGCCCAGCCTACTGGCTTGTGCCGTCGCCTCATCGACCGAACCCTGGACGATCGTCACGATCAGCCCGGAAGATCATCAGATCGTCACATTGCGACGATCCAGCACCGCGACACTTGATCCCGACACGCTCGCGATCGCCGAGCCGATTGCATTTCCGACCACTGACGGCGCGACAGCGCACGCTTTCTTTTATGCACCGCGCAACCGTGAGTACAGTGCACCTGCGGGTGAACTGCCCCCGTTGCTGGTCATCATTCACGGCGGACCAACTTCCATGACCACCAGCGCCCTCAGTCTCAGCAATGTGCAGTACTGGACAAGTCGTGGCTTTGCGGTGGCGGATGTCAATTATGGCGGCAGCACAGGCTATGGGCGCGACTATCGCCGTCGACTCAATGGCAACTGGGGGGTCGTCGATCTGGACGATTGCGTCAATGTAGCGCGCTATCTTGTCCAGCGTGGCGTGGTCGATGCGGCGCGGTTGGCTATACGTGGCGGGAGCGCGGGCGGCTATACGACGCTGTGTGCTCTGACGTTCCGCGATGTCTTTAAAGCCGGAGCCAGCTATTATGGCGTCAGTGATCTGGAAGCGCTTCACCAGGAGACCCACAAATTCGAATCGCGCTATGACGTTGGTCTGGTCGCGCCATATCCCGAAGGGCGCGCGACGTTCATCGCGCGATCACCGATCCATTTTGCCGACCAGATCAATTGTCCGGTCATTTTCTTGCAGGGCGCCGATGACAAGATTGTCCTACCAAATCAGGCGGAGATGTTGGTCGACGCCTTGCGCCAACGCAACATACCCGTGGCCTATCTGCTCTTCGCGGGCGAAGGACACGGCTTCCGCAAAGCCGAGAACATGAAGCGCGCCATTGAAGCGGAACTCTATTTCTACGGCAAGGTTTTTGGGTTCACCCCCGCTGACGAGATTGCGCCCGTCGCAATCGAGAATATGACCGCTTAGTATGTACCTCATCCGCACATACGCAGGATGCAACCTGAGAATCTCGCAGAGATCTTCAGGTTGCATCTTTATTGGGGATGGCGATGATGGCCGACGTGGTCAGCGACGGCGCCGACGCGCATAGACATAGGCATACGCAGGTCGGGGGGCAACCCAGCGCTTCAGCGCATCCATCAAGCGTTTCACCATCAGCATCGCTCCTCTCGGACGAGGACGCCCGCGCGTCTCTTTGATCTATCGTCCCGGTGCGTCTTATTCTACAGCACTCGCCATATATTCTACAATGGTGAAGTTGAATTCTTCCTGAAACACGACTGAGATCATCGTGGCATCAATGTTTCGCAGGGTGCACTTCGCGCCAGAGAGCCAGGCTGACACTGATCAACACGCCCACCACCAACAGCGCGCCCGTCACTGCCGCCGGCGCACCCACGCTATGCGCGAGGAGGCCGATGACGAGGAAAGAGAGCGCGACCCCGATCAGAATGACAGGATCGCCCACGAAGAAATTGTAGATCGCCAGAATAACGTTGGTCACTGCTCGCATCGCATCAACTCCTTCTCAAACCTGTGGCAAGGGTTGCGCGCCAGATTTCGTCGCGCTGGGAACACGCAGCGTCTGCACCAGAATGAACGATGCCACTAACATAATCGCGATCAATGGCAACAAGATCAGGTCTGATAGCGGCCAATTCACGCCCAGTCCTTCACCACCCCAGAACATCCCGAAGGAGGTCAACATGACGCCGACCACAAACTTGAGCGTGTTTTCGGGGACGCGCGCCAGTGGAGCGCGCACGGCGACCCCCAGCGCGGCAACCATCACCAGAGCCAGCGCCGCGCCAATCGTCGCGCTGCCGAGGCTATCCGTATGCGACGTGATCGCGTGGGTGCTGCCCGTAGCACCGAACGTGATCACGATGAACGCGACTTCCAGGCCTTCCAGCAACACGCTCTTGAACGATGTGACAACTCCGAAGGTATTCAGTTGCTGGGGCAACGCTTCGCCACGCGCCTTCAACGCCGCCATCTCTTCTTCGTAGATAGCTTCTTCATCATGGAAGGCCTTACGTCCGCTGTAGCGTAAAATCGCTTTCTTCAGCCATTTCAAACCAAACATGACCAGGATGATACCGACCACCAGGCGCAATACCTCGATGGGAATGACCTTGACGAGGGTAACCCCGAAGATAGCCACCAGCACAGCCAGCGCCAGTGCGGCCAGTGCCGCGCCAACCAGCGAACTGCGCCAATTAATCGTCAGGCCAACGACCAGGACGATCGTAAAAGCCTCTACAAATTCGACAGTTGAAGCCAGAAATGCGGCGGTCCCGGCGACATAATCCGGGGTGAAGCCGAGCGCGAGTGTATGAAACATGCTTTCTCCCTACAAATAATGCAGCTTCATATGCACCATACACGCGGAGCATCCGCATTGTCAAGACAACACAATGCCCCCCAATTGGTATCAAGGCCGCCAATGCCCTGAAAACGGTCGAAGCGGGATTCGCGGATGCACGCCTTTCCATTACCTCTCCACCAGTGCCTGCGCACTCCCGATGCAGTGCAACGCAAGCACACAGCGAGACGCCGCCGCGATCGCGTCATTCGCTTTTTCCCGATCGGGCTGCCATTGTGCTTCTCGTCGGCGCTGGCCCCTTGGAGCAGGATGAGGTTTGGGCGATCGGATGGCGCTCTGTACTTTGGGAGGCATCATGATTGTCTGTACTGGAAAGGGCCATGAAGAAGCCATGCAGCGAACAGTGATCGCCAGCGTTTGGCACGAAAGCGAATGGTTTGTGGCGCAATGCCTTGAACGGGTTGTCGCCAGTCAAGACGCGACAGAAGCGGCGGAGCTGGCGAACCTACGTGAAGCTCTTGAGCTTTAAATCGAAGTCCCACTGCCCAGAGATATGCCACAACTCATTTCACTGGAGATCGACTTCGGTGCCGATGCATATGCTTCCATAGTGTGACGCTCAGTCAGCTGCGGAGAGCGCATCGGTGATGGTATTGATCTGCGGCGCCAGCGCCTTCACCTCTGCCTCGGTGACCAGCGCCCGCACTTTGCGACGCGTCAGCTCAGCTGTTCTTGGCTGCTTGAGGTTGGCGGCCGCGACGATCGCCAGGGCGCGCCCGAGCGCGCCTTCCTCTTCCAGGAAGGCGATGTAGGAAGCGGGCGATTGCGCCAGAATCGAACAGACCGGCACGATGAATATTTCTTCGATGTGGCGGCTGGTTTGTTCGGCAATGATCACGTTCTTGCCCTGGCGACGAAAGACGAGTGCACATTCTAACATGCTTGTCCCTCACAGCTTCACCGCCCCGGTAACGCAGCCGTACCATCTCGGGTGGCAGATTCTATCTCTGCTGACGCGAGACGATATGGGCGGTAACAATGCTCCCTATTAGTCCTAATGCTCAGTTCATTCACGAACCAGATCTGGCTTGGAACGGCAACCTTCATGATGCGGTTACGCAATTTCAAGCCCCATTCTCTGCGCCACAGATCCATACAGTTGGCTAGCCCATTCGCCATAATTCCCAAATTTCTTGTATTTTTTTGGCGCGTACGCCATGATGATGGCTACCTGGTGGATCCTCGTGCGTCACCAGCGGGTAGCAGTGCAAGGGGGAGAGGGATCATGCGACCACAAGGATCAGGATTACGGTTCCAACTATTTTTCATCTTTGGTGTGTTGCTGCTCGGCGCCATCGCCTTGTTCATCCTCGCCCATCAAGCATTTGCGGCGGGGTTGGTGATCCTCGTTGGTGTCATCGTGCTCGGCGCCGCGCTCGCCGTGCGGCAGCAGTCACCTACCACTATCATAGCGCCACCGCCTGTCACCACACCACCCCCTCAAGTGCTGGCCTCGCCACCAGTAGTAGCCCCACCCGTCATTCCTCCGCCTGAACCTGCAGTAGTAGTATCTGCCCCCACACCCCTCTTCGTACCCGCTCCAGCTCCCCTCTTCATAGGTCGTGAGCAGGAATTGGAAGATCTGGTGGCAAAACTGCGACGCCAACATGGTGCGGGCGCCATCGCGGTGATTGGGCCGGCTGGAGTTGGCAAGACCATGCTGATTGCCCAGGCTGTGGAACGCCATATCGCCGAGGGTACGTTTAAAGCTGGCATCAGCTGGCATCGTTGCGCGGATTACCATGGCGAAATTGGTCTGCGCCGATTGCTACTCGAGGTGTTGGACCGTTTCGGGGGACCTCTGGTGGCAATGACCGCGACCCTGCGGCTGGGTGAAGCTGCCGTGGCTGATCTCATCCGTGGCCAACGTATCCTCTTCTGGCTGGAGGATGTACCGGCGGATTTTCCGCTGGGCCGCGCGCTGACAACTCTGACCGCGCGCGATGAGCGCGGCGTAGGCCCGACCTTCTTGATCGCCAGCCGGTCCGATTGGGCGATGCCTGAGGTGGCGGAGGTGCTCCTCGATCCTCCTGAACTGGATGAGGCCATGGATCAATTTCGCGGCTGGATGGACCTGGTGGGGCGGAGTTCGGATCTTGCGGATTATGACGCTATCAAAGCGATCTGCGTGAACCTCTCTTCATTGCCATTGGCGTTGCGCCTGGCAGCCGGGTATGCTGGCCTGAATGGTGTGCCACTGCCACGCCTCGCCGCTGATCTGGGTACTGCGGTCTATCCCCCCGGCGATCTGGCGCGGACCGGGCAACAAGTCATCGAGTATGTGGAACAAGCCCTCTTTCCACAACCACGCCAGATCTTTGCAACTCTGGGAGCTTTCGATGTCCCGCTGATCGATCTTGACCAAGCAATCGCCGTCGGTGTGGCCGCGACAGGCGCGACCACAGAGAGCGTCCAGGGTGACCTCGAATCGCTGATGTATCTTGGCTTGGTGGACGCGGATGGTGATGAAGCGCAACCCGCCCTGCGACTCCATGCGCTGGTCAGTACACAGGCAATGCGGTCATTCAACGAACTCGCGCCGCTCCAGAGCGCACGTGCCCGCGCGGCGCGCGCCAGCATTGTCGCTGCTCGCCGCGCCGCGCGCGAAACGGCCGACGCGCTGATTCAGCCAGCATGAAGCAGGCGCGGATTATTCGCGTCGGCCGCGGATGTCACTCATCTGCTCATCGATGACGGACCAGATCTGGCGCACGGATCTCGCCAATGTCTCACCCGCTGGCGATGAGAGTTCGTCCATATCGCGCTGGCGCTGCGCAATCCAGAGCATTGCCGCATCAGACCAGGCATCGACCTCGGTAATCCCCCAGGCGGAGGCGACATCGTCCATAATCTGCTTGACGCGGCTCGCGACACGGACCATCACGGGCGATTTCCCGTCCAGGCCGCGCGACGTTGGCCGCGATGTGGACCAGAGTAACGCTGACCGTGAAGAGAGCGCAATGGGTGTCGCCTCGTCAGTGAGTTGATCCAGCACGTGGGGATGTTGCAATAATAATCCGTAGAGTTCGCTGATCGTCATCACGCGTGCCATATGGCCTCCTCGTGAACGCGCCACTCATCAAGACTGGCACTAGAACTTATGTTCTCAGTATAGTCGATCTTTAGCACCTTGTCCAGGGGATCCCGCATTTGGGGTATGATGTCGGGGAATACGGAGCGATCTTCCCATCTGGTGGATGAAAGCTTTATGATCCTGGGAAAGTATAAAATCATAAGGGAGGGAGTACATGGCGCACGGTTCTGACATGACTGATCTCTACGACCTCCCATCGGCGACAACGCGAGAACATCTGGCGCTGCTGGGTATGGCGCGACGGGTTACGACGCTCGATGCGGGAATGATGGCCTACGTGGCCCTGCAGGTCTCTGCCCATGCCCTGGCGGCACATCAAGCCGCTGGGTGGCAATCGGCTTATATCGTTGATGCCATCTGTATCGTATTCCTGGTCGTCCTGATCGTGACAGTCCGTGAAGCGCGTCCCCTCCTCTGGCGTCTTTTTATCGTTGGGGGTATCGCTGGTGTGTGCGAACTTTTTACCGATTATGCTGGGCAGCGGATCATCCCCTCTCTGTCCTATCCCGCCCATGAACCTTTCATTTGGACTTCGCCCGCCTACATGCCAATCGCATGGCTGGTCGTATTGACTCCCCTGGGGTACCTGGCCTGGCGCGCAGCTTCACTCTTCGGGCGTCGGTGGGCGGTGCCTCTGACCGCCATCGCGGGAGCAATCCTGGTGCCTTTCTATGAAGAAATGGCCTTTCGGGCGGGCTGGTGGCGCTACGTACCCAACCATAACATCGCCCATGTGCCGGCGTATGTCATTCTCTTCGAAGGTCTGGTCGTGGCGGTGCTCCCTAACCTGCTGCGCCGCATGGAACAATTTTCGCTACGCGGACTCTGTATCCGGGGGATTATCATTGGAGTATGGATGCCGGTGGCTGCCCTCTTAGCCTGGCTCACATTGGGAATTTAGTTGGTGACGCCAGCGCCGAAACGGCGATCGGCCTATTGCGGCCACTCTTGAGGTACGATAGATCGTATACTGCAGGTAGAGAATTGGATGCCACTGGGATACTGTTATCTCCAGCTCATGTCAGGAGCGCACGTCTATGATGCCTTCACCAGATCGTCAAAATCGCGACCAGAACGATCGCGGACCAATGACACCCCAAGGATCACCCCCAGGCAACAATGGTCACATTCAATTCAATGGGACGATGATCTTATGGATTGTCATGGGTGTGGCCTTGTTAGTGTGGTTGATCTTTGCCATTTGGGGTTCGCCTTCGATAGGATCCAGCGGCACCAAGATCAGCACCTCAACGTTCGTCAATGATGTCACGACCGGCAAAGTCTGTTCCGTCACCATTCAGGATGACACGGCTACCGGTGTTCTCAAGACTGGTACCGGATCTGATCCGTGTGTGAACGGCCAAAAGTTCAACACAGTCATCGCCACCCCCAATACTGATACAGCGACCCTGCTGGGACAGAATCACGTACCGTATGACATCAAGCCATCCAGCAGCAATAGTGCGGGGTCAGTCATCGGGAGCATCCTGTTGAACTTTGCGCCGATTCTGCTGCTGATCGGCATCATCTTCTGGTTCTCGCGGCGCTCGTCCGGCACACAGCAGAACCTTTTCAGCTTCGGGCAAAGCCGCGCGCGCCTCTATACCAGCGGCAAGACGCGCACCACCTTCGCGGATGTGGCGGGTGTTGAGGAAGCGAAGGTCGATCTCGAAGAGATCGTCGACTATCTCCGCACCCCCGAACGTTATCAGCGACTCGGTGGCAAGATCCCCCATGGAATGCTGCTCGTCGGTCCTCCAGGTACTGGGAAGACCTTGCTGGCAAAAGCTGTGGCGGGAGAGGCGGATGTGCCGTTCTTCTCGATGTCTGGATCGGAATTTGTCGAAATGCTCGTGGGTGTCGGTGCCAGCCGCGTGCGCGATCTTTTCGAGAAAGCCAAGAAGAGCGCGCCCTGTATCGTCTTCATCGATGAACTCGATGCTGTCGGTCGTCAGCGTGGCGCGGGCATGGGTGGCGGAAATGATGAGCGTGAGCAGACATTAAACCAGATTCTGGTGGAGATGGATGGCTTCGATCCGCGGCAGGCAATCGTGGTTCTGGCGGCCACTAACCGCCCGGATGTGCTGGACCCTGCCCTCTTACGCCCTGGCCGATTTGATCGCCGTGTGGTGGTCGACCGACCAGATCGCGCGGGACGCCAGGCAATTCTGGCAGTCCATTCGCGCGACCTCCCCATGGGAGATGATGTCAAGCTGGATATCGTCGCGCGTAACACGCCTGGCATGGTCGGGGCTGATCTGGCAAATCTCTGCAATGAAGCCGCATTGCTGGCGGCGCGCCGCAATCTGGATAAAGTGGACATGCAATCGTTCGAGGATGCACTGGATCGCATCGTGATTGGTGCGCAGCGACCACTGGTGCTCTCCGAACAGGAACGCAGAATCACGGCGTTCCATGAGGCCGGCCACGCGATTGTGGCGCTGATGACACCCGAGGCCGACCCCGTGCATAAAGTGACGATTGTGCCGCGTGGCCAGGCGCTGGGTGTGACGCAATTTATGCCTGCCGAAGATCGCCACAACTATTCGCGCGGCTACCTGATGGCGCGTATTGCGTATGGCCTGGGCGGCCGCGTCGCCGAAGAGACAGCCCTGGGCGATGTGACGACCGGCGCCGAGAACGATTTCCAGAATGTCACGAACCTTGTCCGCGAGATGGTGACGCGCTGGGGTATGAGCAAACGCGTAGGCCCTGTCTTCTATGGTTCAGATCGCGAAGTCTTCCTGGGGCGCGAAATGAGCCTCGGCCAACAACGCGAATTTTCGGAACATATGGCGGGCATAATCGATGAAGAAGTTGAGCAGTTGATTGACGAACGGTATCAGTACGTCAAGAATGTGCTCGCCACGAATCGCCACCTCCTCGATGCCGTCGCCGCGGCGTTGCTCGAGCGCGAGACCATCGATTCCACTGAACTGCAAGCGATTGTCCGTCAGGCCGCATCCGAACAATCAGTGATCACGGGACGGTGAACTCGCGGCTTACCGTGTCTCATCAATGCCACTGGCTGCCTCCACAGCCGACCAGTGGCGTTGATGTTTTATCCACAAACTCACGACACTGATGCCGCTGCGCCTTGTAGATCTTTGCCCAGCACCCTATGCCAGGAGCGCGCTAGCCAGGCACTGGCGTGACCAGTCCAACCGTTCACCGGTATTGCCAGAAGATTTAACCTGAGCAATAGGCGTCGTGGGGAGGCATTGGGGGCATAGGCGCCTGGCGCGCCCGGGTAGCTTCAGTCGAGGTGATATAGCCATCTGCGACCATGCGAGTCAGGACTTCACTCTGACGGTCGCGCGTATTGGCTGGGTAACAGAGGGGATTGTAATAACTGGGGGCCTGCACCAGGCCAGCCAGTATGGCAGACTGGGCAATATTCAGCTGGGAGGGCGCGACGCCAAAATAGAGGTGAGCTGCGGCGGAGATGCCGTAAGCGCCATTGCCAAAATAGACCAGATTAAGATACATCTCCAGGATCTTCCCTTTCGGATAGCGGTGTTCAATTTTGATGGCTAATAAGAGGTCCTCGAGTTTGCGCGGCACGGTATGGTCATCGCCCTGGAGATAGGCATTTTTGGCTAACTGCCCCGTCAAGGTGCTCCCTCCCTCGACCAGCTTGCCAGCGCGCAGGTCGTCCCACGCCGCGCGCAAAAGGCCGAGCGTGTCGATGCCGTGATGCTGATAGAACCGCTCATCCTCGACAGCAATCAGCGCATTCCGCATGATTGGCGCAATGGTACTCAACGGCGCATATTGCCCGTGGTGTACAACCACCTGTTGGCGCACCCAGGTCGCCAGATCCGCAGTGGTTGGTGTATGTTGCCAGGCGAATGCCAAGACGCCAGTCGCGAGCACCATCAGGATTACCCATCCGAGCACAACGCGGCGAACCCAGCGGCTCCGCACCTGCCCGCGCGCCCAGGTTATCCCGTCACACCAGCGGTTCCTGGCAGGTGGCTCGTTGCCCGCCAAACTCCGTGCGACAGATGGTATCTCCGCGGTGTCTGGCTCATCATGCAGGGTTGGGTGATGTGACACGCAGACATCTCCTTCTGGGTGGCTGAGCAGCATTGCCTGGTGGCGGGCGAATGGAGTAACCGAGGAATCGCATATCGCTGTGAGTATGCCCACATTCCACGCGTTACTGGGTACTGACATCCGTCCCTGGGCCGCCCCTAACAGAGGTATTGCCCTCAGTTCATCATACTGTATCGTCATCACCATAGCATGTGGAGATGAGGAAGGTATGAAAGCTAGGTGAGATGCTTCACCAGGCCATGAAGCCAGTGGCGCAAGCGTGGGACCAAATGGAGCCCAACAGGTGGTGATCAGGCGCGCAAAAGATGGCCTGGATCAGGTCGATCCAGGCCCTTTGACACATATATGCGCTGGTGACGTCCTCTAGGCTTCGTCTGTGTACTGCTTTTTGATCTCATCCAACACGGTGGGATCTGCCAGGGTCGTGGTATCGCCCAGGATGCGGCCTTCCGCCACATCGCGCAGCAGGCGACGCATGATCTTGGCGCTCCGGGTTTTAGGCAATTCAGCCGTGAAGTAGATCTTCTCAGGGCGGGCGAAACCACCGATAGAACGTGCGACGTGTTCACGTAATTCCTGCGCGCGTTCCTCGGTTGCTGGGACACCCTGGCGCAAGGTGACGAAGGCTACGATACCCTGGCCTTTGATCTCGTGGGGAATACCAATGACCGCGGCTTCCGTGACACTCTCATTGCCGACGAGTGCTGATTCCACTTCCATCGTGCCTAACCGATGTCCCGAGATATTGACGACATCGTCGATGCGTCCCATCACCCAGAAGTAGCCATCTTCATCGATACGCGCGCCATCACCCGTCAGGTACATACCCGGGAATTTCTCCCAATAGGTCTTGCGATAGCGCTCATGGTCGCCCCAAATCGTGCGCGACATGGATGGCCAGGGATGGCGAACGATAAGATAGCCGCCCTTATTGGCGCCCATGGAATTTCCCTGCTCATCAACCACATCCGCCAGAATCCCCGGGAAGGCTTTGGTCGCTGACCCTGGTTTGGTGGTTGTCAGCCCTGGAAGAGGCGTGATCATGATGGCGCCGGTCTCGGTCTGCCACCAGGTATCCACGATCGGGCAGCGTCCACCGCCCACTACCTCGTGGTACCACATCCAGGCCTCGGGGTTGATCGGTTCACCGACCGTACCCATCAGGCGTAGCGATGTGAGATCATGGCGCTTCACATAGTCATCGCCAAAGCGCATGAACGTGCGGATCGCCGTCGGTGCGGTGTAGAGGATTGTCACCCCGTACTTCTCGCAGAGTTCCCAGATGCGATCTTTGTCTGGGTACGTTGGCGTGCCCTCATACATCACACAGGTCGCGCCGTTGGCCAGGGGGCCATAGACGAAGTAACTGTGGCCCGTGACCCAACCGATATCGGCGGTATTGAAATAGACATCCCCATCTTTGAGATCAAAGATCCACTCATGGGTCAGGGACGTCCCGGTCAGATACCCACCGGTCGTGTGCATCTGCCCTTTAGGTTTGCCAGTGGTGCCAGAGGTGTAGAGAATATAGAGTGGGTGCTCGCTATCGAGCGGTTCGGGCGCGACGATATGCTCTTTGGTCTGCTCTTGCACACGGTGCCACCAGACATCGCGACCCTCTTCCATGTGCACCGGCAAGATATTTTCGCCCAGGCGGCGTAACGTCAGCACATGCTGAATGGTTGGCGCTTGCGAGACCGCGTCATTGGCGATCTGTTTCAGGGGGATGATACGGCCAGCGCGCCATCCGCCATCAGCGGTGATCAGTAATTTCGCCTGCGAATCATTGATGCGGTCACGGAGCGCTTCGGCACTGAAGCCCGCGAAGATCACCGTGTGGGGCGCGCCGATTCGGGCGCACGCCAGTAGCGCGATCGGCAACTCGGGCACCATTCCCATATAGATCGCGACGCGGTCGCCTTTCTGGATGCCCAGGCTTTTGAGCATCGCGGCCGTGCGATTTACCTCGCGATAAAGATCGCGGTACGTGAGGACTTTGGTGTCACCCGGCTCACCTTCCCAGATAATGGCGGCTTTATTGCGGCGCCACGTATCGAGATGACGGTCGACACAGTTATACGATGCATTGAGTTGTCCACCGACGAACCATTGCGCGGTCGCCGTCTCAGGATTCCAATCCAATACGCGTTCCCATGGCTTGAACCACGTCAGTCGACCCGCCGCAGCTTCCCAGAAGGCCTGGACGTCAGCGGCAGCCCGGGCATAGACTTGGGGATCGCGGACGGTGGCGGCGGCGGTAAAGCCGGGAGGTGGGGCGAAACGCCGCGACTCGGTTAAAGTGACGTCAATTGTGCCGACATTGCTAGGATTGCTCATCTCCACTCCACTTTCCGGTATAGGCGGCGCGCCCGGTAGCGGACCTTCCGCCTCATCGCGCGTAGCCAACTCGTAAGCTTGTAAGCGCCGGAATCAGCCCCGGCAAGTATCGCTCATAGGAATATAGGTGGGGCGATACCTCAGCGGATCGCCCCTCCATCTTCAGCGCCAATGCTGGTGAGTACCGATCATCTGAACGGGAAGACCGGCAGGACGTCTTTGCCGCCCGAGACATCTTTCAACACGCCCGCCGCCGCGTTATAAAACGCGTTGAGCGCGGTGACGATTCCCAGATAGCCGCCAACGTTGGTGAGTGTGGAGCTACTGCCCAGCGCCCCACCAGTCAATGCGGCAAACGTCAGGAGCAACAACACAAAGAGCGAGGCCGTCGCGCCATTGACTCGGAGCGCGCCAAGCGTCATCACCAGGGTGAAGATCGTCCAGGCGAGAAGGAAGATGCCAAATCCGGAGTTACCGACGAAATTTGCCGCTTTGGAGTCAAGATAGCCGCCAGTGGCGAGGAAATAGACCGCGATCCAAAAAGCGCCATAGGAAGTGAAGGCCGTCGCGCCGAAGGTGTTGCCGGTGCGGAATTCCCACATGCCGGCGAGGACCTGTGCGCCACCACCAAACGCCAGCGCGAGCGGCAGAGCGGTGGTGATGCCCAGATTGGAGCCGAGGAGATTAGAATTGACAAGGCTGAGCACGAGGGTGGTCAAACCAAAGCCACTCAGGCCAAGGGGACCCGGGTTGGCGATGACCACGGGTTTGGTCGCAGTTTCAACTTGCGCCATGGGTGTTGTCTCCTGTCGCATTCTTTGATGGGCGTATCCCCGACACTGGGGACACATCAGGATGATCAAATAAACACCAGTGGGAAGGAAAACCAATGAAAGGACTGATAGATCATTGTACGGAGCAACGTACCTGGCAGTAAGTGCTCCAGAAGCCTTATATCCCTCCTCTCGTCGGGCGTGCGGTATACACCAAAGGCTAACTCTCGCAACATGGA
The DNA here is from genome assembly GCA_027459705.1 of Ktedonobacteria bacterium. Taxonomy (GTDB): domain Bacteria; phylum Chloroflexota; class Ktedonobacteria; order Ktedonobacterales; family JACDGC01; genus DAIDHM01. The sequence goes on from DAIDHM010000028.1 coordinate 23,997, forward strand.
CCATATCCGGGGATGGATACATCATCCATATTTGAAAGCGAGTATACCATAAGCAGATGGCCTTGTCTATGTATGCTGGCGCTATTTTCAGCGAAATGTGAACACTCTGGACCAAATTCCTGGTAATTGGCCACACTTTTCTCGTCTAATTCCTCGAAAGCGCCGCCAACCGCTTGACATTGACAAGCGTACATGTCAAAATAAGGAGCATCATCTCATGTATGAATGCCCCACTTGCCTTCTTTACGCATGGCAAAATTCCTCGCGTAAGCGGTTACGGGGTAAGGCTGATTGCGCGACCCAAGTTCTGCTTGAGAGCAGGTCACGCCTATTCCCGCAAGTGGATTGCGCCATATTTGCAAAGCGGATTGATTGGGTGTATGCTGTCAACGATATCGTAATACTGAAGGAGCATACTCGCTATGGCGGTGCAAAACCAGATCACTGTGCTGGTTGTGGATCCAGATCCGCAGCAACGGCAGTTGCTCAGTCAGGTGATCCAACAACGCTATCGTGTTGTCGCGGTCGGTTCGCTCACGCACGCGCGCGAAGCCATTGTCATTCACCGCCCGGCCATCGTGCTCCTTGAGTTGGATGAACCAGATGGCGATGGCATGCAACTCGTCCGCCAACTGCGCGAAGACCCCACAACGCGTCACGTTGTCGTCTGCTGTGTCACTCGCCGGTCCGGGATACGTGACAAGGTCAGCGCTTTCCATGCTGGTGCGGACGATTTCGTGGTGAAACCGATCAACGTGGATTCTTTCTTGTATCGGGTCGTCTTATTGACGCGTATCCGTCAGGTCTCCCCCGGCGGTTCAGACCTGTGGGCTTCCTAAGTAATCAGCGTGCTCTTCCAGGCCCCCTGCCCAACCACATTTGAGCTGGGCAGGGGGTTGATGGTCTATCCTAATCCCGCAAACAGGTCGGTTTCTGGAGTCGGAAACTCATGCGCGCTCAATGGTGGTGGCGCCAGGATGAAGACCTCGGTCCCCATGATCTCGCGCAATTGCTCGGGGGAGCCATTCGAGAATGGGTTATTGGGCGGCATCTGCGTAGCATGTGCCCGCATCGCCTGGATTTTGCGACGGAGTTCTTCATCTGTCAACTTGATGTATGTCGTGATGGCGCGTTCCGGCTCCCCCATCACCTCAACCGGAATGGTCGCGGCATTGCCTCCTGGCACGAAATCTTGCCCCTGTGCCCGCATCTGGTCGCGCATTCCTAAGAAACGTTCGCGTGGTGCGGTGTTGTAATAAACCTTCCGTGTCCGCCATGGCGTGTCGCCCACGCCCGGATAAGCGGCAGGATCAGCCGCGGCTCGGATGGCATCCTGCGCGAGCATGTGTATCACCATATGATCAGGATGCCCATAGATGCCATTCGAATTGAAGGTGACAATGATATCGGGCTTGAAGCGGCGGATGAGCGCAACGATACGGCCAATGGCCTCGCCTCGGGGCGCCTGCGGCAAATGACCATCATGATAATCCAGGAAATTGACATCTGTCACTCCCACCGCCGCCATGGCGGCGCGCAATTCGCGCTCGCGCACTTGTGGTAAGGTCGCGGGGGTCGCAAGAGCAGGGTCAGCAATTTCGCCTGCTTCGCCACGCGTCGCGCAGACGACCGCCACCGCCCCTCCCTGCGCGATAATCCGTGCCATCACACCAGAACAGCCAAACGTCTCATCATCCGGATGGGCAAAGATCGTCATCAACCGGTATCCCTGTGTCTCCATCGCTCTTCTTTCTGTTGTTCAGCGCGCTTGCGTCGCGCATATCGGATGTGTTGCTCAATGCGAGTATTGTTTGCTTCTTTCGATCCGAGCTGTCTTGATCATATATCATAGACGGGATCGACGCGCGGAGAACGGACCGCGTTGCTAAAGGATGTACCGAAACTGCTATTTGTCGCCAGGAGGAACACGCATGCGATTGCCCTGCTTCGAAAATTTTCCCGTACTCACCACACCGCGGTTGAGGTTGCGCCAAATTACGTTGGATGACGCCGACGCAATCTTCACCACGTTTGGGGATCCCGAGGTCATGGAGTTTTATGGTGACCTCCCACACGAGTCTGTTGAAGAGACCCGTGCCCTGATCCGTCGCCAGCAAGCCTGGTATGAGCAGCATGAGGGAATTCGCTGGGGCATCACGTTCCGCGACCAGGATGAAGTGATTGGGTCTTGCGGGTTGTTCCGATTCGTCAATGAGGATCAACGTGCCACGCTGGGCTATGAATTGAATCGCGCCTGGTGGCGTAAGGGGATTATGTCTGAAACATTAACCAGCGTACTGACTTACGCCTTTCAAACACTTGAGTTGCATCGCATTGAGGCCGTCGTGGATGACGTCAACGAACGTTCGAAAGGTCTCCTTCGCAGTCTCGGGTTCACCCACGAAGGATCGCTACGCCAGCGGTTCTGGTTTCGCGAACGTTTTCTCGATGAGCATTATTTCGGTCTACTGGTCGATGAATGGCACCCGACACTTCCAGCCCAACCCTGAGGGCGTGGGGAGACACGTCGCTTTCCCGTGTCCCCCCACACCTCATGCTCGAGTGCCACACCGATAGAGTTAAGGGGCGACGGCGTTGAGCACCTTGGCAAGAATAAGCAGGGCCGCAAAGACCCACATGATCAGGCTGATCTCTTTTATGCGTCCGGTGGTGACCTTCAAGACTACGAACGAGGTGATCCCCATGAACATCCCATCGGCAATACTGTAGGTCAATGGCATGGTCAACAAGGCCAGGAAGGCCGGGATGCCCTCTGTCACATCAGTGAAATTGACCTTGACGATGGGTTCAACCATCAGGAAGCCGACGACGATGAGGACGGGCGCCGTCGCGACCGCGGGCACCAGGCCGACGAAAGGCACAAAAAAGAGCGCTACCAGGAAGAGGAGCGCCGTAAAGACCGAGGTCAACCCCGTCTTGCCCCCCTCGCCAACCCCGGCGGCGCTCTCGATGAACGTCGCGATGGTGGCGTTGCCGGTCAAAGGTCCCCACATCCCCGCTGCGGCATCTACCAACAAGGCGCGACCAGAACGCGGGAAATTGCCTTGCTCATCCAGGATGCCCAATTTGCTCGCCAGACCACTGAACGTCCCTAACGAGTCCATCATATCGGTGATCAAAAACGTCAGGAAGAACAGGATGATCGCGCTGGAGGCGATATTGCCACTAAAGAGCGCGCCAAAATCAATCCGGCCAACGCCTTTGGCGATGAATCGCCCGAAATCGGGCCAGCCAACGAAGCTGCTGATCCCATTGATCTGGGTGGTCACCCCAAGCGTTGCCTGGGTATCGGGGCGAATGAACCCGGTGATGTAAGCGGTGGCGGTGGTCGCGAGGATGCTCAAGAGCAACGCCGCGCGGACCCGGTAAGCCAGCAGCACAGCCGTGATGATGATACCGATCAGCGCGACAATGACCACCGGATCATTCAAGCGGGCCAATGAGACATTGCCAACCGCATTCAATGGGCCGCCACCAAAGGCTTTGACCACTGGCGCATTGCTGAGGCTGATGCTGATGAAGTCGGCATTATTCATACCGATGAAGGCAATGAAGAGGCCGATACCGGCGCCAGCGGCCAGTTTCAAGTTCAGTGGAATGCCCATGACAATGCGTTCGCGCCACGGACCAGCAGCGATCAGGGTGAACGCCAGGCCGTCCAGGAAGACCAGCGCCAACGCCGCGCCCACGGGGAAGTGGTTGCTCTGTACCACCGTGAACGCAAAGAGGGCGTTGTACCCCAGTCCGGGGGCCAACGCCCAGGGAAGATCCGCCCAGAGGCCCATAAAGAGCGTGGGGATGACTGCGGCAAAGATCGTCCCGATGACCAAGGCGACCGCATCAAGCCCGGCAGCCTGCATGATGCTGGTATTGACGAAGATGATGTACGACATCGTCACGAAGGTGGTGAGGCCAGCGATGAATTCCGTGCGCAGGTTAGAGCCGCGCTTACTGAGATTGAAGAACCGACTAAGGCCAGATTCTTCTTTGGGAGGGGCGACGACGGGAGTCGCAGACATGGATTGCTTCCTCCAATGAGACAGGCGAAAAAAGAGATGATATAAGGGCAAGAATGTTATGCCCTCATTAAATAGTGACGTATGTGAGTGGTATTTAGCTACGAATGTATTGTTCAATACGCACAAATCCAGACTACATTCGCTTGGTTGATGCTGGTAGCAATCTCGTCAAGCCTGTGATCTGCGACCAGATGTCCATACTGTCGAGGTGGGGAAGCTTCATCCGCATGAAACTTTAGAGAGACATCTCATAGCTATCAATCGATCAGGAGATATGTTATCTTCAAGGTAACTATTGATGATCAGTTCGCGCAAGGGGGGGATTGATGTCAGACGCGATTCAGACGATCGATCAGAATGAGCAAGCTTACCCTCAATCGATCCGCGCGCGTCTGAAGGAGCGTGCGCCGTTTCGCCTTGTGTTGCTCGGAAATGCAGCCCTGCTCGCCCAACCCGCTCTCGGCATGAGTTGTTCTGAGCGCTGTCCAGCGAGCTTGAACAATAGCGCCAAAACGGCAGAGGCCGTGGCTATCGCAGCGGGAATTCATGGCGTGAGTGGATTTCAATCGCCAGTGGAGCGATCCTGGTTGATCGCCGCCCTGCCGAGCAACGCATCGATGATTGCCGTTCCAGCGCAACCGATCGATCCGACGCGCCTGCGCGATGATTGGCGTGTGGCCTTTGACCGGGGACGGCTCCTCTTTGTGATGGCGCATGATCGCTCCGGCCGCCCTTGCTTGACGACACCGTTGCAACGACATCTCTTCGTCGCGGCGCTGGCCCGCGCGATGTTCGTGGTTTATGCCGCGCCCGATGGCAATGTGCAACGTGCGGTGCAAGAAATCGTCACCTGGTCAATTCCTCTCCTGACCCTCGCGAATCCGGCAAATTCGCCGTTAGTGAAAAGAGGGATTGAGGCCATCCAGGCGCAAGAGCTCGGAGCATGGTGGGCAGCACGCTTCGAGATTAATCCTGAAGAATCCATAGAGAACGACCTGGAAGAAGAATTTTGATACCTGGCCTATGATCGGCAGTTTCTCTGCTGCGCATGATGCACTGGACTGCGATTTGCGATCAGGAATGTTTGAGTGTTACGATATCGGCGGCAGGGTGGCGACGATGCCCGGATGTCATGCACACGCGATGTCAGGCGGCGTGCTGTAATGGCACGACGCTTGATGACCCCAAACGATCTTTCGCGCCACATTGTATGATACGAGTGACGCGTTTGACTACGTGACGGTCGCTTACAAGCGACACCAAAGGAGCTTACGTTCGTGGCAATCGAACAACAACCAACGACGATGTCGCTGGAGGATCTCTGTGTCAATACAATCCGCACGCTGGCGATAGACGCCGTCCAACAGGCTAACTCTGGACATCCCGGCGCGCCACTTGGCCTTGCCGCCCTCACCTATACACTCTGGGATTCGTTCCTCAAACACAATCCGCACGATCCTGCCTGGCCGGACCGCGATCGTTTCGTCCTTTCGGCAGGGCATGCGTCGATGCTGCTGTATAGCATGCTGTATCTGACTGGCTATGATCTCTCTCTGGATGAGATCAAACATTTTCGCCAGTGGGATTCGCTGACGCCCGGTCATCCTGAACGTGGCCTGACTCCCGGCGTCGAGACGACCACTGGTCCGTTGGGACAGGGTATCGCAACGGCGGTCGGGATGGCGATCGCCGAAGCGCACCTTGCCGCGACGTTCAACCGCCCTGGCCACGCGATTGTGGATCATTACACCTATGTGATTGCCAGTGATGGCGATATGATGGAAGGTGTCTCGCACGAGGCTTGCGCCTATGCAGGTCATCTCGGGCTGGGTAAACTCATTGTCTACTACGACGATAACAAAGTGATGCTCTCAGGGATGACCAGCGAAGCGATGTCGGAAGATGTTGGCATGCGCTTCGAAGCCTATGGTTGGCACGTCCAGCATATTGATGGCATGGACTGCGCACAGGTTGCCGCGGCAACGGTCGCGGCGCGCGCCGAGACGGCACGCCCATCGTTGATCGTCGCGCGCACCCACATAGGCTTTGGCAGTCCCAACAAACATGATTCACCCAGCGCCCACGGTAATCCGCTTGGTGTCGAGGAAGTGAAGTTGACGAAGGCAGCGCTAGGATGGCCGACGACCGATACCTTCTATATCCCTCAAGATGCGCTCGATCACTTCCGCCAGGCGGTCGAACGTGGTGAGCAGTCCGAAGCGGACTGGAATCATCGCTTTGCCGAGTATGCCCAAGCCTATCCCGACATGGCGACCCGTTGGACGCAGCAGATGAGCAATGGTCTGCCAGCAGGTTTTGATAGCGATGTCCCTCAATGGACACCCGCCGACAATAAAGGCGAAATGTCCACACGTGTCGCTTCGGGCAAAGTCCTCAATGCTATCGCGCCAAAGCTGCCCTCACTCATGGGTGGCTCAGCGGATCTGGCGACCTCGAATGAGACGCTCATCAGTGGCGAAAATCTTTTCGAGCGCGGAGCCTACGCTGGCCGCAACATGAACTTCGGGGTCCGTGAGCATGGTATGGGAGCGATCCTGAACGGCATGGCGACGCATCAGGGGATCATTCCATATGGTGGCACGTTCATGACCTTCTCGGATTACATGCGTGGCGCGGTCCGCCTGGCCGCACTGATGGGATTACGCGTCATTTATATCTACACCCATGACAGCATCGGCCTCGGTGAAGATGGTCCCACTCATCAACCAGTGGAGCATCTGGCTGCCCTCCGCGCCATACCCGGCCTGACGGTCTTTCGGCCTGCCGACGCCAACGAGACCGCTGTCGCATGGCGTGTGGCGCTCACCAGTACGAAGAACCCCACCGCATTGGCTT
>DAIDHM010000041.1 GCA_027459705.1 Ktedonobacteria bacterium
GCAGCGGACCTTCCGCCTTCGACCAGCAAACGCGCGACGGTATACCCATTCTCGGCATTGCGGAAGACAATCCGTTCGACCGAGCCCTCCACCGTCACCGCCATCGATTGGCCTCCAATTTCACTATTACCCTGCGTACCATAGTATCGCATGGACGGACCAACGAGTTGTGGCAATGATCGCGTGATTGCTATCGAGTTGCGAGTATGCTCTAACAAGAGGCAAAAGTCGCATAGGCGAGACGATCTTTGCCAGATTGCGCATTCCTGGCAACGGCACTTTGTTGACTGTCATGAACACTGCCACAATGTCGATAATGATAGGTAAGCACGTAGAAAGGGAGGGCAAAAGAGATGCCTGACGATTTCTTTACCCTGGATGATCAATCCAACATCCTGGAAGCGATTCAGCGTCGTGAAGCGCAGATTGCCTTGTGGGAACAGGATATAGTCGCCGCGCAGCAGCGGCGCGAATTGTTGCAGCGGGGCCAGGCACGGCCACGCGCCTATACCCGTGAGGGCGGACTGCAGAAAGAATCCAATCGGGATGCGGTCAAAGAACTGGATTCTTTCTGTTTCACCCTCGAACTGAAAATCATCGGTTTGCGGCGTGAATTGCAACAACTCCGCCTGCGCCTTCCCATGAGTTGAATCTGACCGCGGATCGGTCATCTGATTAGTAGAGGATGACGGGAATGCCCAGGTCAGCCCAGGTATACAGCTGGCTCATTTGCTGCAAAGGCAGATTGACGCAACCGTGCGATCCTCCATCGAAAGCCAGCGGATCGTAATGCGGCAGGTTCGAACCAGGACCAAATTTCAGCCGCCACCAGGCGTCATGGATGAAATAGCCACCATCATGGTAGAGTAGCGCATAGTTGATGTACGTTGGATTATAGTAGAACGCCGATCCCTTAGGCGCGTCCGAGGTGAAGACGGTGGGACTCAAGCGCTCCGTCACGGTGGTATAGCCGGGCGGCGAGGGAAGCTCTGGCCGACCGGTCGTCACATAGATCACCATCACGAGTTTGCCGTGATCATAGGCGCGCAGGACCTGCTCGCGGAGCGAGACTACGATCGCCTTGCCCTGTAACGCATGGTAGTAGCCCATGAGCGCGAGATCGGTCGCGTGCGGCTGATTATAGGGTGTCCCATCGCTGAGATTCGTGATCATCGCGCGCAGATTTGTCACCAACATTGTGGCTTCATTATCGACCGTCTGATAATCACTGACGGATTGCGCGGCGTCGAAGCGCTGCTGCGCATCTGGCAAGCCCCAATCACCCTCATACTCATAGTCCGTCAACTGATGCTGGTGGCAATAGTCGATTAATTGCGCCAGCGTCGCGAGATCCGCGCGCGCCTGGCCACGCGCCAGCGGCAGCGCCATCGCGTCAAATTGCTGCTGGATGCTGGCGGTAAAGGCTGAATAATCTGACAGTGTTGCGATATCAGTGACCCGTTGTTGAGCAGTTGTGAGCGGATTCTGGTACGCACTGACATTTTCGCCAAAGCTTTGTAGCTGTTTGACCCGCGCCACAAAAGTTTGCACCAGGTTGTTGGCCAAATATGGGATGGCCTGCGCTTGATCATTGCTCAACGCCGCGAGGTCAGCTTGCAGTTGACGCATCACCGCCGCTGTCTGAGTCGGGTTCCGCGCCAGTTCCGCCTGGACCGCCGCATAGCGCTGTTGCGCATCAGCCATGGGGAGATGCGCGTCGCTGTATTGCACGATCAGCGTATGGTATTGCGCCAGAACCGCTTCCACCTGCGCGGTGGTTGGTCCGCTGGCAGGTGCCCCTGGGGCGTGGGTCACCGCAGGGCTGCCGCACGCCGCCGCCAGCCACACCACGCCCAGGATGCAGATGAGCACGGATGATGTGTGCCACCCCTGCTCGTGTCCATTGTTTCCTGTTCGCATCGCCACATCCTCCACACGGCGCCTGGCGCCCACCCTGCACGACCCATCACACCTACCAACAACTGTATATTCATCCATCTAAGCCGTGTGCCTTTTGACGCGTGTACACACTTGCCTGCGGCATGCTATACGTTATCCTGAAACTATAAACCTATTGTTCAGCATACCCCAGCATGAGGTATGCTCGCAAGGATGATCGAAAAATGACTGACCTTCGGCGGCCACGCGAACACACCATTGGCCCCTTCGGATCTCCTGGTACCGCACCAGGTGGAGCAGCGAGGGCGATACCGGGAGATCCATGGCGCGCCGCTTCGCCTGTTTGACTGCATTGTATACTGTTTCCCGTGGGATGCGGTGCGGCACTATGGGAACAACGCCTGGTGGGTGTCCTGATAGTCGACCACGAAACGCGATTTCATCTCCCCTGGAGGCCCTATGTTTGCGCGAGCGACGCGCGGTACCCTCATTGCTACCTGTGTGGTGTTATTTGCCTGTGGTGTCTCTCTGGCCTCCCTGGGGCCATTACTGCCCGATCTCCATCGCCAGACAGGATCCTCACTCGCTACTCTGGGCAGTGTGTTTGCCGCATGGTTTGTCGGTTCATTGATCGCCCAGGTCAGTATTGGGGTGATCAATGAGCGCATCGGACGGCGCTGGATGATCTTTGGCGAACTGATAGTGATGGCCATTGGGCTGTTGGGTCTCTGGCACAGTACCTCATTAGCGATCGATCTCTTCTGCGCCGGACTGGGTGGTATGGGGCAGGGCGCTGTCGATATTACGGTGACGGTTGTCGCCGCCGAAGTCTTCGCGGACCGTAGCGTAGCCGTCTTGAATTTCATCAATGTCTGGTTTGGGTTGGGGGCGATCTTAGGACCGAGCATGGTGGCGATCAGTCTGCGGTTCTGGGGCACAGGTATGCCAGTGATCGGTATCGTTGTGGGATTGGTCATCATTCTCATACCCTGGGTGGTCACTTCGCCAACCTTGCGACCCACTCACATACCAAACGAAAGGTCCGCGACCCGCCGCTCTTCCGGGGGCACCGCGCTCTATCGCGCGCCGATCCTCTGGGTATTGGGCGTTTTTTTCTTGATCTACGTGGGAACGGAATCTGCCATTGGTGGCTGGACTGCCGAATATCTCCACCGCGTTGCCGCGGTGCCGCTGGCTTTTGCCGCGGTGGCGACCTCGGCCTTCTGGCTGGCCCTCACCCTCGCGCGGGTGGCGATGGTCTGGTTGGCACGACGCGCGGGTCCATTGACCCTGCTGTGGATCGCCCTCATCGGCTATGTTGGCGGGGGGGCGCTGCTCGTCGCCGCGCACAGCAATGTGCCCGCCGCGATCGCGGCGATTGTGCTGCTGGGTTTGAGTTGCGGTCCCCTCTTTCCCACTGCCCTGGCCTATACTACCGCACTCTTCGCGGCGAGAGGCAACGGCAGGTCCGCGGCCACCCGTGCGGCGAGTGTGGTCGTCTCGATGGGGAGTATCGGCGGCATGATCATCCCCTGGGCCGAAGGCATCATCTTATTCCATGTCAATCCCGCCGCCAGTGCCATCTTTCTCACTCTTATGGGCGGCGGTATGTTGGGTCTGGCGATCGGTTTGAGCCGCAATGAGGCTGTCCAGGGGTCGCCAGCCGCCGCGTAATGTGCCGCGGATGTCGATTACGCGGCCGGTAGCGGACTCTCCATCCACGGATTGTCCATGGGCAGTTCGCTGGCAGGCGACGGTACCACTGGCATACCGCTCTCATTCGCGATGCTGCGAGCGAAAGCGGCGACGACCTCGCCATCCAGTTCACCCTTGGCTACCAGTTCGTTGAGGGTACGTAGGCCCACTTCGATGGGGCGACTGGGATGATAGGGCCGAGAAGCGATGCAGGCATCGAAGACATCGGCGACCGTGACGATGCGGACCAGCAAGGGAATCTGATCGCCGCACAACCCATCGGGATAGCCAGAACCATCCAGTCGCTCATGATGGGATCGGATCATCGGCAACAGATCCGTATAGGCTGTGACCGGGCGAACCAGCGCTTCGCCAATGACGGGATGGGTCCGCATGATCCGCGTCTCGTCCATCGTCATCGGACCGGTCTTGCGGACAATCGGGCCGGGGATGTCGATCTTGCCGATATCATGGATGAGGCCACCCAGTCGCGCGAATTCGACTTCGTGGGGAGGCAGCCCCAGGCATCGCGCGATATCGGCTGCGTAACGACTCACGTTATGGGAATGCGCGGCGGTGAAACCATCGCGCAGATCAATCGCCATGATCAGCGCCTCGATCATATCCAGTGACGCATGCGCTGGGAGTTGCGTCCGCGGATGCGGCAATCCAGCCGATTGGTCCGCGGTCACCGGCTGGTCAGGGGCGGATGTTTGGAATGGGGTTGCCTCTAAGAGGTCGGTCGAATAGGCGATGACGCAATTACGACCGGCATGTTTGGCGGCATACAGGGCGATATCCGCCGCCTTCAGCAAAGAAATTGGTATTGATGCCTGCTGCGGGAAGGTCGCATACCCCAATGACGCGGTCACTGGAATGCCCGCGTCTTCGCCGCGCGCCATCACCTGGTGTGAGGCAATCGCGAGGCGGATGCGTTCCGCGATCGACGCCGCGACTGCGGACGACGTATCTGGGAGTACGATCGTAAATTCTTCACCACCATAGCGCGCGGCGAGGTCCTGGGTGCGGATGGCGCTCTGGATGGCCTGAGCTACCGTCTGCAGGGCCCGGTCGCCCACATCATGGCCATAGGTCTCGTTGAATCGTCGGAAATGATCGACATCCAACATGATGACCGAAACCATCGTCGCGTCCTCGGTGGCAGAATCCAGGGCCTGCTGCAGCGCCTGCTGGAGCGCGCGATGGTTGCGCAGACCCGTCAGTGGGTCATACAGGGCGAGGCGACGGGTCTCTTCATAGAGTTGGGCGCGATGCAGCGATGTGGCAATCTCGTCGGCCGCCGCCACCAGCAACGCCTTATCAAACCCATCCCATATCTTTACATCGTCAACTGCCAGACCCAGATTCAATACACCAATGGTCTGGCCTCCGGCAATGAGGGGGAGATAGGATACCGTGCGGATAGCTGGTAGATGGGGCGTATCCTCCTGATTCGCGGCAATGGGCAATGGCGTCACGTTAAAGCTCGCCTTCCCTGTTGCCATGGTCCGTAAGTTGAGCATGGGCGCGTCGGGTGCTATCGGCGATTCCTCCGCGAGCCGCAAGATCGTCGCGGCATCCTGGCTGGTCACGGCCCTATCCACTCGCATATCCAGGACGCGGGCATAGCCTGGCCGTTCGGGATCACGAATCGCAATTGCTCCCGTCGTCGCATGCAGTCCTTCGCAGATCGTCCGCATGGCCGCCACCGCAACCGAGCGCATATCCACGGCACCGGCGCACTCGCGGGCGAGGGTCCGCAGGATCTCGTTGTGCTCGCTCTCGCGAAATTCGCTGGTGATGTCGCGAATCACTCCCATCACCCACAATGCACCATTTGATTGCATGCCAAGTGACACGGCTTCAATTTGCACAATTTTGTGTTCGTGCTGGGAAGTGATGATCCGGTAATTTGTCGGTGGATCGGGCATTTCACCGCGTATAATGCGCTGAATTGGTCGCTGTGGCACGGGAACAAACGTACCGTCCATGGTGAGGAGCGTGAAATTCCGGCTATGTTCCTCACTATTGATCGAGATGACGGCATGGGGATCCGCCTCGCTGCCGATGATATCTGAGTATGCTTGATTGCGAAATACACAGACTCCCGTGGCATCGACAACAATCAACCCATCCCGTACCATCGCGAAGACGATATCGAGTCCGTGACGGGCGCGATCGCTCTCTTCCAAAGCTGCTTGCAGATCCTGCTCCATCTTGAGGTGTGCACTGATATCGCGCCCAATGATCATCATCATCCCCAGTTCTGGCGCCATGCTCACACGCAGCTCCATGCGGACCTCACGGTCCGCGCGGGTAAACCAGGTATGTTCCAGTTGGAGTATCTCCTGGTTTTGCGCAAACCCTGCAATAAGATCGCGGATCGACTGGCGATCCGCCTCGTCTCGATAGAATGGCACCCCCACCTGGCCAATCAATTCCGTCCGATCATAGCCAAAGAGGGTGCTTACGGCATCGTTGCATTGCACTAATGTTCCCTGCAGATCAAAGACGAGGACGACATCCGAGGTGATCGAGCGCAAGATCGCTTCTTGCATCTCGCGACCCTGCAGCGCGGCGGAGACGGCGACGGCTAAGGATGTGTTGGCTTCGCGGAGGGCATCTTGTTGGGCTGTGATCTCCTCACTCTGGCATTGCACCTCCGCCAGCGTCTCGCGGAGTCGATTGTTCGTCGCCCGCTGCCGCTGGTAGATCTGCCCAAAGGCGTGCATGATGCGCGCTCCCAGGATGGCAATCATCAGCAGACCGCCGAGTGTGGCCAGACCAAATATCCAGATGATGTGTGAGGAGGTGGTCGCGGAAGCCACTGATTGAGCGCTGAGGCGACTTTGCTGCTCGCTCGCGAGATGGATCAGCAGGTCCTGCATCTGCGTTGCGGAGGATTGCAGGACGCCAAATTGCTCGTACAACAGTGCGGGATAATTGGCATACGCGGAAGCAGGAATATTGATCAGGCCAGTGAACTGCTGTTGCGCAATCTGCCAATTCGTGAACCCATCGTGGATCTGCGCGAGATCGATGCGAGCTTGTTGGGAGTCGAAGCGCTCTAAAAAGAGGGTGGTGATCGAATTCTCCCAGAGTTGTGCGTCTCCCGCGATGATCGTGGTATCTGGCGCGGCGACACCGGTCAAGACCCGTGTGAGCATGGCCTCTTCATCATCGGTGGTGACGGTGTTGAGCGTATCCTGAGCTTGTGTAATGTGGCGCATCTTGGGCAAAATATCTTGCAGGACAGAGGAACTCGTTTGGCGCACGCTGATCATTCCCCAGACGCCAAGAGCACCATTGAGGAGCAAAACGCCAATCAGCGCCACGAGCACTATGCGCATGGGCACATTCCAGAGTCTCTGCTCATGCGGCGCGCGGACAGACGCTGGCGCTGGCGCTGTTCCCAATCCCATCATTCTTGAACCTTCCCCGTGCGGTTTGCTCGCGTCATCGATGGTGCCACTTCTCTGCCATCCGCATGATATTGTTCTCATACCGCAAAGAGGCACGCTCACAGCTATACACTATCGGCATTGACATGGGCGATGGTCAGGGAAGATGCTCAATTCATTCTCAATTAATGTTCAGATCATCTGTGGCAGCTGGCATGTCAGCAACACAATGTCCAATGTATCGGTTACACGAATAAGCGATATAGTCATACGTGGACGTGTTTAGCACAATAAGCATAAACAGTCGCTATGAGGTGGAGCGACTCCGCCCTGGGCAAAAAGGCTACAAATTCGACAGGTGATCAAAGCAGTGGGTTCAGGGGTCTCTAACCACTGTCAGAAATTCCTTGAGTTGTTTGCTAAATAAGAACTATATAACTCGGCCTGTTGCGAGATTGTGAACGGGAGAAAGCTCTCGCCGATATCGATCCTGCGCTGGTAGTCGACATCGATCTGGGGGTCAACCATTTTACCACGATAACATCAAACCAGACTGATTTCATACCACAGGTGGTGAATGGTCGTCCACTCAATGCGCGTACTGATGGCAAACCGCAGTGTCTGCCATACCGACGTGACCGGCGAGGGTCGCGTTGTTCACAGAACGCGACCCCCCAGCCGTCCAAATGCCGCCCGGCTAACTCTGCAGATCTGCCGCCAGGACTCGTGGCAGGTCGGCGATCGGGAC
>DAIDHM010000042.1 GCA_027459705.1 Ktedonobacteria bacterium
GCCGTTGAAGCCGCGGTGGCACGGGCGATTTCAGCAGGTGCGCGAACCGCGGATATCAGCGGCAGGCAGCTGGATCCTCAGTCGCCTACATCCTCTGGGAATGAAACAGCCAGTTACTCGCCCATTACGCCACTCTCAACCCCTGCGATGACCGCGGCGATTTTGCATACCCTCGCATAATCGCGCAACCACAACGCATGCATGGGTGCCACTATCCCATTGCGGCATGCGCGGTTGCCGGGGATCGCCTAACCGACTTCCTCCATCAACTGCATCAACGCATCCAGCGCATGGCTGGCGGGTCGACCCGCGATGGTGAGCCGCGTCAGGGTGCGTGATAAGGTCAGTTCTGGCACATCCAGTACGGTCAAGCGCCCCATCGCGACCTCCGTGGCAATCGTCACGCGCGAGACAATGGCCAGACCCAGGCCAGCCGCGACAATCTGTTTGATCGCCTCGGTGCTCCCCAGTTCCATCCGAACCGTGAGGGAAATACCTCGCGCTTGCAGGGCGGTCTCAATAACCTGCCGCGAACCGGAGCCAGGCTCGCGGAGCACAAACGGTTCAGTCAAGACCCGTTCCACCGGGACGGCGGGCAGACCGGCAAGTGGATGGCCAGCTGGCGCAATCACGACCAACTGATCGGCGCGCCATGGGGTGACGTGAAATTGCTCCTTGGAAACCGGCCCTTCGACAAAAGCGACATCGAGCGTCGCCGCGTTCAGTCGTTCGGCGATCTCATGCGTATTCCCGATATCGAGAAAGAGTTGGACGTGGGGATAGCGCGCCTGAAATTGCCCGAGCATGGTGGGAAGGAGATAGATGCCAATGGTCGAACTGGCGCCAATGTGCAGTCGGCCCGTGGCCAGGCCGCGCAATTGATCCAACTCAAGTTCAGCGTCGCGCGTCGCGCTCATGATCTGGCGCGCATGCCGATAGAGTATTTCGCCCGCTGGAGTCAATGTGATGATGCGTTTCGTGCGATCCAGCAATGCGGTGCCCAGTTGGCGCTCCAATTCCCGGACCCCCTTCGTCACCGCGGGCTGGCTGACATGCAGGACCAGCGCGGCGCGCGAGAAGCCACCTTCAGCCACGACTGCCGCAAAGAGGCGTACCAGATGGAGGTTCAGTTCCATACTATAACCATTCCTCATAGTTTTATGACAGATATGTATTGGAATTATAGCAGAGGAAACCCTATCCTTCACTATGAAGTATCTCTGTGCAAAGGAAACGTCATGGCGCAAGTCTCCCTCACCACCTTTATCTCCGAACAAGGGGCCATCTGGCGCGCGCGCGGCGCGCGCCTTGCCCCGGGCATCATCGTCGCCGGCCTCTTCGCCATCGCTGCGTATATTTTGCAGGGTCTGGAGATCCGGCTCGTCGGACGCGCGATCTTCGAAGCGCTGGTCCTCGCGATCCTGGTTGGTATGCTCTGGCGCAATGTGTGGGGTATCGGCGATCGGTTCATTCCCGGTATCAATTTTACCGCGAAAGAAATCCTGGAATTCGCTATCGTGCTCCTCGGCGCTTCGGTCGACTTTCGGACCATCTTCAAAGCCGGACCAGCGCTGGCGGTAGGCATCGTGTTGGTGGTCGCGCTCGCGATCACCATGAGCACCTTGATTGGGCGTGCCTTGGGTCTCAATCCGAAATTGGCGGTTTTGGTAGCGGTGGGCAATTCGATTTGCGGAAATTCCGCGATCGCCGCCGTCGCGCCGGTCATCGACGCGGACGCGGATGATATCGCGGCGTCCATCGCGCTCACCGCTGTACTGGGCGTCGTGGTGGTCCTAACGCTGCCATTATTGATCGGAGTGTTGCATATCTCGCTCTATCAGTATGGCGTCCTGGCAGGGCTCTCTGTCTATGCCGTTCCGCAGGTGCTCGCTGCGACCTTCTCCGTCAGCACGCTGAGCGGCAAGGTGGGCACGCTGGTCAAGCTGGTTCGCGTATTGCTGCTGGGTCCGGTCGTCCTGGCCTTCAGTCTGCGCCAGGGGGGCGCCGGCGCCAGTGCCTTCAAACTCAGCAAATTTGTCCCCTGGTTTATCATTGGTTTCGCGCTACTGGCGGTTGGGCGTAGCCTGGGGTGGTTACCCACGTCGATCGCCACACCGGTTCAGACGCTCAGTGGCTGGCTGACGGTAGCGGCAATGGCGGCACTGGGACTGGGGGTCCACATTCGTTCGGTTGCCAAAGCTGGCGTAAGAACGTCTCTGGCCATTATCTTATCACTGCTCGTCATCATCATAGCCAGCTTGACGATGATCCATACCTTCCATATTGGCGGCTAACAAAGCGTGCTCAGCCGCGCTTATCGGATCATCGCTTGACATCGCGCGCGAGCATTGCGTCATTGGCTGGTGGAGCAGCGCTGGCATCCTCGGCGGGTTCGGGCTGGATATCCGCGATGCTGGTGGAGACCCCAGCTTCCGCAAACGTCGCCATCTCGCGGTGGACCGCCAGCGCGGCGTCAATGAGCGGTAATGCGAGCGCGGCTCCCGAGCCTTCGCCAAGGCGTAGCTGGAGATCCAGCAAACCCACGAGCTGCAACCGCTCCAACACGCGGTGGTGGCCTTGCTCCACGGAGACATGGCTCGCGATGAGGTAGGGGATCACATTGGGACTCAGCTCAGCGGCGATCAGTGCCGCGGCGCCCGTGATGAACCCATCGAGGATAATGGGCAGGCGCGCGGCAGCGGCGCCCAATATGACGCCCACCAGTCCCGCTATCTCGAGCCCACCAACGTTCGCCAGTACGTCGATCGGGTCGCTGAGGTCGGGTGCATTGATGCGCAACGCGCGTTCGATGACGGCGATCTTGTGTTGTCGCTGGGGGTCAGAGATACCGGTGCCATGCCCGGTCACCGTCGCGACCGGCGCGCTGGTGATGGCGGCCGTCAGCGCGCTGGCGGCAGTCGTATTGCCGATCCCCATTTCGCCAAGCGCGACCAGATCCAGCCCTTCCGCAACCTGGGTCGCAATGACCTCGAGCCCCACGTTGATGGCCGCAATCGCTGCGGCGCGTGACATCGCGGGTCCCGTCGCCATATTGGCCGTACCACGGGCGATGTTGCGGTCAAGGAGCCGGGCATGGTGTATTGGCGATGCGATGCCGATATCGACGACCACAAGGCGCGCGCCCGCCTGTCGCGCCAGGGCATTGATCGCCGCGCCTTCGCTGAGAAAATTGTAGACCATCTGTGCGGTGACCTCGCTGGGATATGCGCTGATACTTTCGGCCGTCACCCCGTGGTCCGCGGCCATGATCACGACCGCTTTCCGTGGCACTGCGGGCAGATCCTTCCCCACGATACCAGCGATCTGGATTGCCAGCGTTTCCAGACGTCCCAGGCTACCGGCGGGCTTGGTCAATTGTTGTTGCCGACGCCCGGCGGCCTCCGCTGCCTGCGTATCGATGGGCAGAATGTGCGTCAAGGTATCCAGGATGCGTTTCAGGCCCGTTTGGCGTTCCTCAGCTCGCAGCATGCTTGATAACTCCGGCCAGTGTTGGTGGGTACGCTGCCCCCACCCTTCATAATACACCAGATCAGCCAGTGGAGTCCGGCGCGCCCAGCCTTTGCGCTGCAGTTCTGGTTCGCGTTCGAAGGCCGCGACATATCCCAGGCAAAGGTAGGCGACTGGAATGATATGCGGCGGGATGTGGAGAATCTCCCGCAACTGGGCATTCTTCAAGATGCTGACCCAGCCGACGCCCACGCCCTCGGCGCGCGCCGCCAACCAGAGGTTTTGCACGGCGGTCGCCGTGCTATAGACATCGGTCTCGGGGATGCTGTTGCGCCCCAACACCTGTGTGCCGCCGCGCGTTGGATCACATGTGACGCAGAGATTGATCGGGGCCTCCAGGATGCCAGCCAGCTTCAAGCTCAGATAGTGATCGCGGCGTCCGTCGGGGAAGAAGAGCGCAGCGGCCTGGTTTTCCTGAGCGAAGAGATCGTGCACCCGTTGTTTCGTTCCCGCGTCGGCGATCAGCAGGAAATTCCATGGTTGCATGAACCCCACCGAGGGTGCGTGATGCGCCGCCTTCAGCAGCGCGGCGATGGTAGCATCCGGGATCTGATCGGGGAGGAAACTGCGGATATCGCGCCGCTGGTAGATGGCATCGTAGACACCAGCTTTCCGCTCGGGCGCAAATACGTGTTCCGGGTGTGGCATGGTATGGTGGGGATCGCTCATCGCTTGTGCATCCTTTTTCCGCCGACTCGAGACCAACCCGCGTGTGATTCCAGCGAATATACCATCACCCTACGGGTGTTAGCAGATCGCCGGATGACTGGCGCCAGTTGGGTAGCCTCTGCTCGTGTGCAAACCGGATCGTACACGGCAACAAGCGCGAGCGTCAAGCCATTGCGGCGCGCGGTGGGCTGCTTGCCAACGCGCGCCGGCAATGGTAAGGCCGGCGTTACGCGAATGTGCGATTCCATTGCTCCAGGATACCAAAGGGCGCTTCCGTCACATCGCTGTTGATATCGAGCACACTCACGCTCGCCGGGTCGCAACGGAGACGCCAGCGGGCAGCAAGGGGCATGTCGAGACCCAGGGCCACGAGGCTCGTGATGACCCCACCATGCGTCACCCATAGCACTGTCGAATCGGATGGGAACTGGTCTCCGCGGCACTCAGCGGCACTGGGCTCCAAGCGACCGTGATTGGGTGATAACTTCGCATCCCCCGGAGTGCTACCTGACTCACTGGCCGTCGTGAGCGCATGGGCTGTGTCCACGCGCTCGCGTTGGTTTGTCGCTGCTTGGCCAGCGCGGGCGAGGGCGCGCAAGACGCGCTTCAGCAAGGTTGCGATGGTCTCACCGCCCGGGGGAGCAACCGCGACAGGGTCAGCAATCCAGGCGGCCATATGGTCGGGATCGCGTGCTTGCGCCTCCGCAAAGGTCAGCCCCTCCCACACGCCAAAGGCGATCTCACGCAGGTCAGGATCGATGATGGGCGTCACATGCTGCCAGATTGCCTGGTGAGACATCAGCGTGGCCGCGCGTCGCTGCAACACATCGGCAGTGGCCATCGACCGCGCGAGATCACTCGTGACGAGCGCCACAGGCTGGGCAGGCAGCCAATCTGGCATCGCGTCTGCCAGGGCTTGTACCTGGAGGATACCCTGATCGGAGAGCGGTAGATCGCGTTGACCGGTGTAGCGATGTTCCGCTTGATAGGCAGTCGCCCCATGGCGGATCAAAAACAAACGCATATTCTGTACCTCCGCGTGATGCCAGCGCGCCCTAGAGCGAGTTATCTCCGCGCGAGTAGACCAGTGAATCTGGTTGCCCAATCGAGGACGGTCGGGAGCAAAAGCCAGACAGCGAGCGTCACGAGTTCATTCGCTGCCCCATAGGTATCGCCGGTCAACCCGCCGCCGAGGCGCTGACTGGCCCAGGCAATCCAGGCGAGCGCCGCGAGCGCCGCGATTCCCCACAGGCCAAGCAACGCGAATAGCCACTGCGGCGATACCAATGGAAATTGCGGTATCCAGGCGACGAGCACCAGGCCAACAACCAAGGCGACGCTGGCTGTGAAGAGTTGGCGGCGGGTACCCTGAAAGCCGGAACCCGCCCCCGATGTGCGCGCATACGGGCGACTGACCAGCGCGACGACCATCGCCCAGCGGCCAAACAGCGGGCCGACAATGATAGCCAGGAAGCGCTCCAGCGGTGGCAGATGTACCAGTGCCAGATATTGTGTACCCAGTAGCAGGACTATCCCCACGACCGCGTACGAACCGACACGGCTATCGCGCATGATCTCCAGCCGACGCGCCACCGACCGCATCCCCAACAAACCATCGCACGCGTCCATGAATCCGTCCAGGTGCAACAGGCCAGTCAGCAGTGCGAACGCGGCCAACACGCCCATCGTCCGGAGATCACGAGCGAGGAAGCCATGCAACGCGCGATCGAGCAGCGCGACCACCAGGCCAAGTATGCCGCCGACGCAAGGAAACCAGGCGAGTGTACGCGCCATGTCTGGTGGATCGGGCTGTTCCAATCGATGGCGCAGTGCGGGTATGCGACGCAGCGGTAACGCCGTCAAGAACTCGAACGCATTGAGCGGATCCCGCATCTGGGCCACTTCTCCTAGGACCATTCCTCATTGGCGCGATCCTCCCCACGAAGTATGCTATGGTGTGAGGGTCGTCCCATGCAGCATAGCATCTTCCAGGGAGGAGCAGACCACTGTATGCCGAAAACCCCACGACTGATCCTTATCCTGGGCGGCGCGCGCAGCGGCAAAAGCTCATATGCCGAACGCCTGGCCATGGACCTCGCGCCTGACGGCAACGTGCTCTATGTGGCGACTGCGCAGGTCTGGGATGAGGATAGAGAGATGCGTGATCGCATCAAACAACATCAGGCACAGCGACCAACCAGCTGGCATACCGTGGAAATCGCTACCCAGCTCGCGGATGGTCTGGACCAGTATCTCCATGCGACGGCGTGTGCTGGCGATCCACCGCACCTGGCGCTTCCGTCTGTCGATACACCTCTGCCGCCATCCACCACCCTCCAGCCAGCGCAAGTCCTTCCTCCAGCCGTCGTCCTGGTAGATTGTCTGACCTTGCTCACCGCAAACATTCTCACGAGTTCAGCGAGCGCCAGTGATGGCAATGATGCAGGTACGAATCAAGATGCGACAAAAGAGCAGATGGTCTATGATCAGATTGAAGCACTGATCACCTGGTATGAGCAACACGACAGCCACCTGATCCTTGTCACGAACGAGGTGGGCATGGGAATCGTACCCGCGTATCCGTTGGGTCGCTGGTATCGTGATGTGCTGGGTCGCGTGAACGCACGCGTGGCGGCCAGGGCTGATGCGGTGTTGTTGATGGTGGCCGGGCTTCCACAGGACTTGCGAGAGCGAGCGGAGGCCTGGGAGGCACAGTGGCGCACGATGCGGTCGTCGTGATCTCGGTGGGCACCCTCACGACCATCGCGATCCATCGCGAAAACCGTTTACCTGGAAACCGGAAATGGTATAATGAAGTCCAAGTGTTCCATTCTTCGCCATCAATGATGGGCGAACGCTGCATACGACGAAGGAGATCTCACCATGGCAGATGGCCAGAAGAAAGCACCGAAGAAGTCCAAGCCAACGGATCAGGTATTTTCAGACGAAGAAAAACAGGCAATGCGGGAACTCGTTCGTGAGCGGAAGGCGGGAGCCAGTCGCGAAGAAGGAGAGCGCGACGTCCAAGCCAAGATCGCTGAGATGCCCGAGACTGATCGGCGAATGGCTGAGCGTTTGCACACCCTCATCTTGACCACCGCACCTATTCTCGTACCCAAGACCTGGTATGGGATGCCTGCCTACACCAAGGATGGCCAAATCATCTGCTTCTTCCAATGTGCGGATAAATTCAAAGCGCGGTACGCGACGCTGGGGTTTAGCGATAAAGCAAACCTGGACGATGGCGGCATGTGGCCCTCTTCCTTCGCGTTGAAATCACTGACGGCCACCGAAGAAGCACAGATTGCCGCGCTCATTAAACGCGCAGTGGGTTGATTGACGCCCAGCGGTCCTGGCACAAAGGGCACGATGGCGTCATCCACATTGAAATCACCGACGGCCACCGAAGCAGCACAGATTGCCGCGCTCAATATCTATAGAAATCTTTTTGGCGTAGTGGGTTGATTGGGGCCAGCGGTCCTGGCACAAAGGGCACGATGGCTTTGCGCGAACAGTGCGTCGGCAACCGTCGCGGCTGGTAGGGATGCCCCACATGGGTTTGCTCTATGTGAGATACGACGCTCCCCCCACTAGTTTGCCCATCGGGTAGACTGGTGGGGGGAGTCTGGATCAATCGAGCACCACCCTCAATCGTCGAGCAATGCCAGTTGACGATAGTGCGTCCAGCGATGGGTCGCGTCATCTTGCGCCTCGTGCAAGAGCATCGCGGCGCGTGGATGATCGCTTTGATCGAGCATCTTGAAGCGATCTTCTTGATACATGAACTCCTCGATTGGCTCAGTCGGGTCTTTGGAGTCCAGCACCAGGGGGTGTTCGCCCCGAGCCGTACGGCGCGGGTCAAAATGATAGAGCGGCCAATAGCCAGTGGCGACGGCATGGCGTTGCGCCTGCAGTCCCTGCGCCATATCGATGCCATGGGCAATGCAATGGGAATACGCGATAATCAGCGAGACGCCATCATACGACTCGGCTTCCTGGAAGGCATGCAACGTCTGGACGTCATCCGCGCCGTACGCGATGCGCGCGACATACACGTTACCATAGTCCATCGCCAGTAGGCCGAGATCTTTTTTCGCGCCGCTCTTGCCACGCGCCGCAAATTTCGCGACCGCGCCGCGCGGTGTAGATTTTGAGGCCTGTCCGCCCGTATTTGAGTACACCTCGGTATCCAGCACCAGAATGTTGACGTTGCGACCCGCGGCCAACACATGATCCAGTCCGCCAAAGCCAATATCATACGCCCAACCATCGCCGCCGACAATCCAGACACTGCGACGCACCAGCGTATCCGCGACGCTGAGCAGATCGGCGGCGAGAACGGCATTGTCAGGATCATTGGCGACAATGCGGCGTAATTGCTCGGTGAGCGTAGCGACGTGTTGGTGTTGCGCCGCGATCTCTTGCTCGGTCGTTTGAGGATTCTCGAGAATGGATCGCGCCAGGTCTGCGTCGATCGTGGACGTGAGCCGCGCCACGAGTTCGCGTGCATACGTCTGCTGTTTGTCCAATGTCAGGCGCATACCCAACCCGAACTCTGCATTATCCTCGAAGAGCGAATTAGCCCAGGCGGGGCCATTCCCCGCCGCATTAGCCGCCCAGGGTGTCGTGGGGAGATTTCCACCATAGATCGAAGAACAACCCGTCGCATTGGCCACGATCGCGCGGTCACCATAGAGCTGCGTGATCAACTTGAGATATGGCGTCTCGCCACAACCAGAGCAGGCGCCCGAGAACTCAAAGAGTGGTTCGAGCAACTGGGTATGCTTCACCGTACTGAGGGTCGACAGGTCGGCGCGCTCCACATTGGGAAGGGTCGAAAAGAATGCCCAATTCGCTGCCTCTTGTTCGCGCAGTGGTGGCTGCGGCGCCATATTCAGGGCTTTGTGGACAGGCGCCGCCGGGCTATCCGCTACCGCCTTCTTGTCTTTCACCGGGCAGGCATCGACACAGAGGGTGCAGCCTGTGCAATCTTCTGGAGCGACCTGCAGGGTATATTTTTTCCCTGGATATTCCTTGAAGAATCGGGCATCCATGGTCCGGAACGTTGCGGGAGCGCCTGCCAGTTGATCGGCGTCGTAGATCTTCATGCGGATCGCCGCATGCGGGCAGACGAATGCGCACTTGCCACACTGAATGCAGAGACTGGCATCCCAGGTGGGGATCTCATCGGCAATATTGCGCTTCTCGAAGCGCGCCGTACCAACCGGGTAGGTGCCGTCCACCGGGAATGCGCTGATCGGCAGATCGTCCCCATGGCCAGCGATCATCGGGCCGAGGACGTCGCGCACAAAGGCGGGAGCGCCGACCGGCACCGGTGGACGCATCGTCAGCGTTGAGGCGCCATAGACCTGCGCGGCGCGACTGACGTTCACCTCGAACATACCGTTCAGCGCCTGATCAATAGCGGTGAAGTTGCGCTCCACGACTGCCGGTCCGCGTTTGCTATAGGTCTTCACCACGCTCTTTTTGATAGCCGCGATGGCTTCTTCGCGCGGCAAGACACCGCTGACGGCGAAGAAACAGGTCTGCATGATGGTATTGATGCGACCACCCATGCCCGTCTCGCGCGCCACTGCCTGCGCATCGATCACATAGAACCGCAAGTGACGATCGATAATCGTCTGCTGGACGGTGCGGGGCAGATGGATCCAGACTTCTTCTGGACCATAGGGGCTATTCAGCAGGAATACGGCTCCCGGCGCGGCGTGTTGCAAAACATCCATCCGTTCCAGGAAACTGAACTGATGGCAGGCGATAAAGTTCGCCTGCTCGATCAGATATGGCGCCCGGATGGATTGTGGGCCGAAGCGCAGATGCGAGATAGTGATCGACCCCGATTTCTTGGAATCATAGACAAAATAACCCTGGGCTTCGTTCGAGGTCTCCTCGCCGATGATCTTGAT
Organism: Ktedonobacteria bacterium; assembly: GCA_027459705.1. Taxonomy (GTDB): domain Bacteria; phylum Chloroflexota; class Ktedonobacteria; order Ktedonobacterales; family JACDGC01; genus DAIDHM01. The sequence goes on from DAIDHM010000042.1 coordinate 10,122, forward strand.
TGAGTTCTTGTTCGCGCCGACGGTGCCATCCGAACCCAGCCCATAGAACAGGCAACGCACCGTCGCGGGATCTTCGATCGAGAATGTTGGGTCGTAGTCCAGGCTATTGCGCAGCACGTCATCGGTGATGCCCACCATGAAGTGCTGATGGGGCCGAGCGCGTTGCAACTCATCGAAGACGGCTTTGGCCATCGCCGGCGTATATTCTTTCGAGCCAAGCCCATAGCGGCCCCCTATGACGCGCGGCATGCGTTCGAAGGGCGCCAGTCCGTCACTCAGTGCTTCGTTGAGGGCAGTCACCACATCCAGATAGAGCGGCTCACCAGCGCTACCCGGTTCTTTTGTGCGATCCAGTACGGCGATTGCGCGCACGGTGGGTGGCAAAGCGCGTATGAAATGGGCAACTGAGAAGGGGCGGAAGAGGCGTACCTGGAGGACGCCCACTTTCTCGCCACGATCGTTCAGCACCTGCGCCGTCGCGCGCGAAGTCTCCGCTCCCGAACCGATCTGGATGATGACGCGGTCCGCGTCGGGCGCGCCAACATACTCGAAGAGGTGGTAGCGCCGACCGGTGATCGCGGCGAAGTGATCCATGGTCTCGGCAACGATACGCGGGCAGTCCTCATAATATGGATTCACCGTCTCGCGACCTTGAAAATAGGTATCGGGATTTTGTGCGGTGCCACGGATGACAGGATGGTCAGGCGACAGCGCGCGAGCACGATGCGCATGCACCAGGTCGTCACCAATCAATGCATGCAGATCCGCATCGGCAAGTTGCTGAATCTTGGCAATCTCATGCGAGGTCCGGAATCCATCGAAGAAGTGCAGGAAGGGTACACGAGATTGCAGCGTCGCGGCATGCGCAATCGCGGCCAGATCCTGAGCCTCCTGGACGGACCCAGAGCCGAGCAGCGCGAAACCCGTCGCGCGCGTCGCCATCACATCACTCTGATCGCCAAAAATGGAGAGCCCCTGAGCCGCCAGTGCGCGCGCCGCGACATGAAAGACCACCGGAGTCAACTCACCGGCAATCTTGTACATGTTTGGAATCATCAGCAAGAGCCCCTGGGACGCGGTAAAGGTCGTCGCCAGGGCGCCGGTCTGCAACGCGCCGTGGATGGCGCCAGCGGCGCCACCCTCTGATTGCATCTCGATGACTTCCGGCACTGTTCCCCAGAGATTTGGCTTGCCGATTGCCGACCAGGCATCGGCTAATTCACCCATCGAAGTCGATGGCGTAATTGGGTAGATAGCAATGACATCGCTCACATGATGGGCGATCGTCGCGACCGCCTCATTGCCATCGATGGTCACCCAGGTGCGTTCCATGGCGCGTACCTCGTACTGCTGCTCATTTGCCCCGCTGATTGATGCCAGGGTCGGCTGCGCCGCCCACGGGGAGTGTTCTGCGGTAGGCCCCAGACCAGCCGCTGCATTCAGTCTGAGTCCGCAAAATCACAACATCATCACGACGGAGAATGGCATCTCTCAGGACGATCACAGAAGCCGCACGCGGGTATCCTCAGCGCACCTCGAACTCGACCATCGTGCGGCGCAACGCGATGATCTGATCGCGGAGCGCGGCGGCGCGTTCGAACTCCAACGCCTTGGACGCTTTGCGCATATCGGATTCCAGATCTTTGAGGAGGCGTGTAGCTTCTTCGCGCGAGAGCGCCGCCACCACCTGATCGCCCGTATCATCGCTGAATTCTCCGTCGGCCTGGGCAGTCTCCTTGATACGATCTGAGAGGTCACGGATCTCTTTCTTCACGCCGATTGGGACGATGCCATGTTCGCGGTTATAGTCCGCCTGGATGGCGCGACGGCGCGTCGTCTCATTGATGGCCCTCTGCATCGAATCGGTGATATGATCCGCGTACATGATGACCGTTCCATCAATATGGCGGGCGGCGCGTCCCATGGTCTGGATGAGCGAGCCCTCGGAACGCAGGAAACCTTCTTTATCCGCATCTAGGATGACGACCAGCGAAACCTCAGGCAGGTCGAGCCCCTCGCGGAGCAAGTTGATCCCCACGACCACGTCATAGATACCGAGCCGCAGATCGCGGAGGATCTCGACGCGCTCCATCGTATCGATCTCGGAATGTAAATAATGGACCTTGACGCCCATCTCCTGGAGATAGTCGGCCAGATCCTCCGCCATCTTCTTGGTCAGGGTCGTGATCAGGACGCGTTGACCTTTCTCGGTCCGCATGCGCACCTCGGCCAACAGATCATCGATCTGGCCTTCGGTGGGGCGGATCGAAATCTCGGGATCCAGCAATCCGGTTGGGCGGATAAGCTGCTCAATGATCTGGGCGGTCGTTTGGCGTTCATAGGGTCCCGGGGTCGCGGAAACGAAGATAGCCTGATTGATATGTTGCTCGAATTCGGTGAAGGTGAGTGGTCGATTATCCAGGGCGCTGGGGAGACGAAATCCGTAATCTACCAGCACCTGCTTGCGCGCGCGATCGCCATTGAACATGCCGCGCACCTGTGGCAACGCGACATGCGACTCATCCACCACGAGCAAGAAATCATCCGGGAGATAATCGATCAAGGTCCAGGGCGGATCGCCAGCGTCGCGCATCGCCAGATGGCGCGAATAGTTCTCGACACCCGAACAAATACCCGTCTCGCGCAACATCTCAATGTCGAAATTGGTACGCTGCTTCAGACGCGCGGCTTCGAGGATCTTCCCTTCGCGCTCTAATTCCGCCAGCCGTACCTCCAACTCTGCCTCAATGCGACGAATGGCTTCATTCAGCCGTTCCTGGGTGGTCACCCAGTGCTTGGCAGGGTAGATGTCCAAGCGCTGCCGTCGTCCCAGTATCTCGCCAGTCAAGGGGTCGATCTCCACAATGCGATCGATCTCATCGCCGAAGAATTCAACGCGGACGGCAATATCTTCGTAAGACGGAAAGATCTCGACGACATCGCCGCGGACGCGGAACTTGCCTCGAATAAAATTCGTATCATTGCGTTCATATTGGATATCGGTAAGGTGACGCAACATTTTTTCGCGGCGGATAGATTCACCGACTTTCAGACCGAGCACGACCTCGCCGTACTCTTCTGGTGAGCCCAGGCCATAGATGCAAGAGACGGACGCGACGATGATGACATCGCGCCGCGCGAAGAGACTGCGCGTCGCTGAAAGCCGGAGTTTCTCAATCTCTTCATTATTTTGGCTCTCCTTCTCAATATAGGTATCCGAGCGTGGAATATAAGCCTCTGGCTGGTAGTAGTCATAATAGCTGACGAAATACTCGACCGCATTATTGGGAAAAAATTCCTTGAACTCGCTGAAGAGCTGGGCAGCAAGTGTCTTGTTTGGTGAGAGGATCAGCGTCGGCCGTTGGACCTGCTGGATGACGTTGGCGACTGTGAAAGTCTTGCCGGATCCCGTCACTCCAAGCAATGTCAGATAGCGGTCGTTTTGCCGCAACCCATCAATCAACTTCGCGATTGCGGCCGGCTGATCACCAGTAGGTCGAAATGGCGCGCTGAGCTCGAAATCAGGCATAGTTCGCTTCCTCTCTTCGTACCGCTTTTGCAATCATCGGTGGCAGATGTTCGCGCAGCCATAAGGGCATCGCGTCACCTTTAGAGCATAGTGAGCGTGCCGATGCCGAACTTCCAGCACACTGGCATGTCATTGTAGTATACCTCTTAGAATAGGCATAGAACAAATGAATCATGGCGTACATGGAGAAGAGCCGAGGCGCCATGCTGCGGGCTTAACGCGATCAGGATCGGCGCGCGCTTCGTTCAGCGCCTTACACTCCATTCGCGATGCCTGCCATGCCACCCAAAGACGCCGCATTCTCCCGCAGTTGACGACACAGGGATGCAATATATACCGCTAGGTATGTGATAGTGGTGCCAGCGCATAGATATGGACCCCATAGGGTGCCAAATCTATCGTTGTCTTGGTCACATCAGCATCATATTGGGGGTCCGCGAAGAGGATAGATTGAATCTCGCCAATACCTGTAATATCGATCGTTTGGTGTTCTCCACTGAAATTGAGGATGACAAGGCAACACTGTCCACTGGCGCGATCGGATCGCAGGAAGGTGAGCAACGCCGCATGATCTGGCAGCAGTTCTGTATATGCACCATAAGCCAAAGCCGGAAGGCTGCGACGAAGGCGAAGCAACCGTTGATACGCGCTGAGCATGGAATCTGGCTGCCGTACCTGGTGTGCGACATTGACGCCGAATGCGGCGTTCGGATTGACAGGCAACCATGGTGTGATGCCGTCTGGGCAAAAACCCGCATTCGCCGCCTGGCTCCATTGCATCGGTGTGCGACAGCGATCGCGAGTCATTTCCAGCGCAAGAGCTAATGCTTCTCCTGGCGGGATGCCCTGTGTTTCAGTGAGGACGGAGTATTGATGCACGGCCAGCATGTCGCGAACCTGGTCCAGATTGGTGAAGTGATAGTCGGTCATACCGATCTCTTCGCCATAGTAGAGGAAGGGGGTACCTTTGAGGGTCAGGAGCAATGCCGCATGAAGGCGGGCCAACGCATCATCATGGACGCCATCGCCAAATGCGGTCTTTACCCGCGAGAGATCGTGATTGCCGAGGGTATTGCATGGCCATGCTCCCGGTGGAAGAGCGGTGAGACGGTCGCGTTGGTTTGCCCGGATATGCGCAGGTGTGAGCGTGCGGGGATGCATCAAGGGAAAATTGAAGACGAGATGCAGTTCATCATCACCGTTTCCGTGGTACGCGACATCATCTTCTTCGCCCACCAGGACGCGATCCCCCGCATAGGTATCGAGTAGTGCTCGCAAGTCACGCATGAGGTCATGGATGCCGGGTTGATGTCTTTGATAGCGCTGCAGATCGGCATAATATGCGCGTATCGTCTCCAACTGCGCATCGTTCAAATCCGATGAAGCACGTCTCAAAAGATCACCTGGAGGGATCTGAGCAGTATGGTTGGGCAGGCTGGGGTCTTCATAGATCGTGGCGATGGCATCAAGGCGAAATCCATCGACACCCATATCTAACCAGAAGCGGACAGCATCCCAGAGGGCGGCTTTCACCGCAGGATTGCGCCAATTCAGGTCTGGTTGCTCTTTGAGAAAGGCATGGTAATAATATTGCCCGGTGGTGGAATTCCACTCCCAGGCTGATCCTCCCATGAGGGAAGCCCAGTTATTCGGCGGGCCTCCATCTGCGGCTCCATCGTGCCAGATATACCAATCCCGATAGGCATTCGTGCGATCCGTGCGCGAGGCACGAAACCACGGATGTTGGTCCGAGGTATGGTTGAGGACCAGATCGAGAATGACATGCATCCCACGTGCATGGGCAGCGCTGAGGAATGTCTGGAAATCCGCCAACGAGCCATACTCGGGGCCAACCGCGCAGTAGTCGGCAATATCGTAGCCACAATCGAGGAACGGCGAAGGATAGTGGGGCGAGAGCCAGATGGCGTCGATACCCAGATCTTGCAGGTAGTCTAGCCGTTCAGTCATGCCGGCAAAATCACCGATCCCATCGCCATTGCCATCAGCGAAGCTGCGGGGATAAATTTGGTAGAAGACTGCTGTTTGCCACCACCGCGGAGGTACCATTGCCACTCCTCCATTTCATCCAGTACACCCGTATTAGATTATCAATACGCATTTCCAGACATTATCAGTTGTGAGATGCGTCACTGACGAAGTGACGGGTGGTGATTCGGATCCGTTAGCTCAACGTAAACGTCGGCAAGTAACCCAGGTGAATGGCGGTGGTGATGCCGAGGGTCACAACCCCGATGAGCGGAAAGAGGATGAGAAAAAACAGGATAAAACGGCGCTCAAGCATTGAGAATCCGACCGACTCTCTGCCATTCTCCAGTTGAAATTTCTTCGCGTCTTCGAGTTCACGGTGGTGGACGCCGATTCGATCGTTATGTTGTTCTGTGCGGAATTGCTGTTCGAGCTCGAGTAAGTAATTGATGCGTAACAAGATGAGCTTGCGATAGCGGTGGTTGAGCGCGAGCCAGGTGGTATTGATGGGAAGCGTCGCCAGGCAGAGAAACATGACAAAGCTCGCGACCCAGAATGCCTGGAAATGCGTATTGATAATCAAGTAGGAGACGCCAGTGGCAAAGACCACGTTGAGGCCGACGAGAATGTCGTTAACGGTCTGACGACGGTCACTCAATTTGACCGTGTTTTCAACAACCGCCAGGTATTCATCAAAAGTGTTGTAGGCCATGGTGCATCCCTCTGTACGCGCATGATATCTTGGCACCGCCTTGGCGGAACGGTTGCAAGATATCATGTTCGTTTGCATCTGGCAAGCTATTCACGCGCAATTGTGATCATAATGACCGGAATCCTTCGAGACGCGGCACGTCGCAAGAGATCAGCTGTACCGCCCGCTACCGCCGAATCCGTACCATCAGAGGCCGCGAGAATGGTGTCGGCGTGATCCACCAACCAATAGCCCGCGGCAGCGATTCCGGCATCCGGATCTCTTGGATCAGCAAAGTGGCGGATGATGGTCGCGCGGGATCGCAAATCCGCCTGGAGGGTCACTTCGCTCGACGATGAGCTGTCGCGATAATCAGTGTATGGCTCAATAATTCCAATGGGGTACCCGCAGGCTGCCGCGGCGGCTAATAAAATCGTATCGGCGCCACTCGCCAGCTCGGAGATCGCCAGCGCATCAGGCTGGTGCTGAAGATACTGGATGAGGTGTGGCATTGCCGCTGCGCGTAATGCGTTGGGGTCGAGAATTTTGCGCGGACCAATGAGCGCCAGGATCGGTCTATTCGCGACATCCATTACAAATCTTTGCCCTTTCACAACTCACCGAGCAAATCACCCTCCTTATTATAACGCATAGGTCCTGGGTGGCGCAGAGCAGACCAGGACCTGTCAGGGGCCATGGCAATCACCCCAGGGCGATCCCGCCGCGAAGTTCTTGACATACTGGTCTGGATGACGTATCATATGAGCAGTTTCATGATGCTCCCATGACGTAGTTGAGTGGGATGTATTATGGTACATCATCTGGAAGGGTCGCATAGTCGGTCTAGTGCGGCGGTTTGCTAAACCGCTGAGGTGTTTACGCGCCTCCGAGGGTTCGAATCCCTCCCCTTCCGCCAACGTATTTCCCGACATGCCCGTTCAATGAGCGGGTTTTTTTATGCCCAATCCATACCCCTGCGCGATAGCGCATGCCTCTATTTCGGCTTGATATTGACCGAACGAGTGAACGAGTTCAGACTTGACCATTGAGAAAGCTGATAAATTGGCTAAATGCTGCTCGGACGTGATCAGATAACCATCTGCACAAAGCGAGAAAAACATGTTGATATAATGAAATGCCGCAAGTGGAGTGGGTCTCCATCGCAGAGCATACGGCGAACGGAGTTCATGTTATGGCGCATATCCTCATCACGCTCAACAACGCTCACGTCGTGCAAGCAATCATAATCGGCGCAGTGCTTGCGTTTCTCACGGCCAATGTCATCATGAACGCCGTGATGAAAGCCATGACCACGACCGTTAACGGGTGGAGCATAACCTTAAAGTGCGGCCAACCCGGCAATAGCCTGCTCCAAAAAGCCGCCTGCGCCAGAATCCTACCCGCCGTCAATGGGGTTCAGGAAGCCGCATATTGGACGACAACCGTCGACAACGCGGGGCGAGCACTGAACGGCCAACACACCTACATCCTGCATTTTACTGCTGGACAAATCCCGCCGAATGCTGCCTTCTGGTCATTGACCCTCACCGATGTTGCTGGGTACATGGTCAAGAACCCCATCGATCGCTCCAGCGTCGGCAGTCGCTCTGGCTTAGTGCCCAATGCCGATAACTCAATTGACATTTATCTGCAGCACGTTGCTCCCGCAGGGCATGAGCCAAACTGGCTGCCTGTACCGGCAGGCAACTTCAAGTTAATGCTCCGAGCCTATCTGCCAGGCCGCGCAGTTCTCGATGGCACGTACCACGTGCCACCAATTATGAAAGTGCAGTGATATGAACCGATTGATTCTGAAATATGGATATCCAATTACAGTCGCCATACTGGCAGTCTTAGCGTGGGTCACCTACCGGATATTCACTACAGGGGGGAGCGATCACGCAACGTTCATCGTCGTGGCAGTCCTCGTATGGGGGATCGGCACGTTCCTATTTCTCTATTTATGGCCGATGATGACATACAGTGCCTTCAAACGAGCGATCGTTCGATATGGTTTTGACGGCAGCCCAATCCCTATCAATACTATGTATGCGGTGCCCCGTCTCGCTTCACCGGCGGAGCCAAACTCCAGCTTATTAGGTACTGGAACTGACAACTTACTATACATCGGCGGATGGCTCGACCTCGCCAAAGGGCCGCTGGTGCTCCACGTGCCAGATATGGGGGACCGGTACTACAGTGTGCAGTTCACCGATCCATCGGATGGTACAAATTTTGCCTACGTTGGCAAACGTACCACGGGAACCGAGGTTGGCGATTACCTCGTTTGCGGACCGGGCTGGCAAGGAAAGGTGGCGCAAGGAATGTCACAAATTATCTCGCCGCACCATTCGGTACTCGTAATGGGTCGTGTATTGGTCGAGAGTGATAGCGATCTAGCGACCGCCTACGCGCTTGCGAAGCAGATCCAGCTCACTCCACTCCCACAATGGCAGCCCAAGCACTAGCACACCATGAGCAGGGCATCTCACGCTGATGTGTTCTATTTGCCTGAGGGCATTTCCTACCTGATACGGATGGATAGAAAATGCCTGCAATACAGCATATTCCCGCTGCGTGGAGGTAACCTATATACCCCTTCGCACTATGGCCCGGACTGCAATTGCCGGGCATTTTCGAGCATTTGAATAGCTTGTTCACACCAATGCACATTTTCAGTTTCGAATAGCACTCCTCGCATGAGGGGTAAATAATGGAGACACTGTTCGTAAGATAAGTGTTCCGGGTCAGAAAAGTTGCGCAATTGCAACTCTTGATAGGTCAGCAAACGTTTGGCATGGAGGTCGCGGCGGTGACGCAGTTCTGCCAGAAGGGTGGCAGGTGGTACAAGCTGACCCGCCCGCACTTTAAGTAACACATCCTCGCGCATGACCCCCGGTTCTGAGGGTTGCATGACCCAGGTAGTAAGCGCTGATCGTCCCGCCTCAGTCAAAGCATAGCGTATGGTGGTCGTCTGTCCATCTGTGGGCATGCGCTCGACCTGGCCCTGGTGCTCGAGTGTCGCGAGTTCACGATAAATTTGTTGGTGAGAGGCTTGCCAAAAATATCCAATAGCCGAGTTGAATCGTTTCATCAACGCATACCCGCTTACCGGACCATCAAGCAGTGTTGCGAGAATTGCATGCGATAAGGCCAAAGCTATCACCCCTTGCATTTTGTTGCAATGTTGAGTATACTCCTTACAGCGGATATGCAACAAAGTGCATATTTACACATTACTGAGTTTGCGAGGGAGGCGTAACGTAATTCGGCCATTGATCAAAGTAGCGCGCCACTCGCAGGGTATTTTACTGAAGGACGGCGAAATGGAACAGCAAACAATTCTCGTTCAAACAGATACTCAGACATCCAAAACAATGTTCTGGGGGAGCCTTTGGACCGCGATCGGCGCGTGTGGGGTAGTCATAACCAGCGTGCTCTATGCGATCGCGCCCCCGCTGGCAGCACTGCCCATTCCCAATGCTTCGATAGCGGCAGCAATGCAGGCAACCATTGCTGGGCAATTTTGGATGACTGCGGCGGGAAATGTTGGTATTCTGGCAGATGTGGCAATGGCAACCGGATCTTTCGTCCTCATGGTTGCCGGTCAGCGAAATCGCAATGGTCTTGAGACCGCAGGTTGGGCCTGGATGGCAATAACAAATATTATCTTTATCCTTGTTGATAGTCTGCTATCGCATGTGTTGGGTCCCATCGCAGTGCTTGGAGGACCAATGACGGCATATGTTGGCTTCAAGCATGTTTTCGACATCTGTTTTATTCTCGGCACTATGACTTTTGGTATGGGGAGTATCAGCATTCTACTTGGTCAGTTGCGTGTTGACTCTCTCCTTATCCCCAGAACATTCGGCATTTTGGGAATCATAAGCGCAGCAATAGGAATTGCGAGCGCGGCTGGTTATCTTGTAGGGATCGATCTCGCACCAGTCATCGGTGTATCTATAGGCATAGGGGCGATCTTATTTACCGTAATTGGCATTCAGATGCTCCGAGCCGGGTGGTCAACACTCCATCATGGCAACTTAGCGTGTAGAATACCCATGTAGTGGTGCCAGAAGATGTTTCATGTCTGTATAATGTGCCCCAGATTCTGGCTCTCCGCCGTTTCTGGTGATCGCGGAGCGCTTCAGCCATAGACGATGGAGTGAAACGTCAGATATGATGTGGATACTTTTAATTCGCTTTAGTCTGGTAACTTGCTAATAGGAGGTATGATTAACGCCGAGCAATACATCAACTCCTTGCTGAGCACGCCGAATAACCACACCTGTACGAACCTGGCGGAGCATATGGAGGACGTCAGCCATGATGTACTCAGCGATTTCCTGTGCACGGGGGCGGATGACGGCGCGGGACCTCTGGTGCATGGTGCAGCACGAGATCGCTGATCACCCTGACGCGTAACTTATGCTTGATGACAGTGTGCAAGACAGGCGGTATTCGCACTTTATTGACCTGGTCAAACGGTATACGTCCCAGGAAGTGGTTGAAAGCAAAGCAAGCGATAGACTTCCTAGATGCAAGCATGGGGAGAGTAGCCTTGTGGCTACTCTCCCCATGCTTGGCGGAAAATCAAGGCATTCCCGATGGATATGATGCCGTCCGGTCTTGCGCCAGTGTGCTCGCAGAAAGATGGCATAGAACAGAACATCGGCCACGCTTGCATCTAATAGCTGGTCGACCTTGGGAGAGCGTTTCCGCTATTGATCGGCTATTGCCTGCCATTGCCGCTGGCACTAACGAGATAGGCTTGGACAAAGATCGTTTGTAGTCTCCTGGTCAGCACGTCTTCAACCACCATAGTCGAAACAGGCGTAGGTCCGCCAGGAGCTTGCCTGACTCCGCTAAAAGTAACGAATTGTATAAGGCCTATGCTCTCCTGGCATAAGCCTCCCAAAGTACGTCCTACTTTTGTCCTTCTACGCCTCAACAAACTCTTTAAGGCTATCGGCAAGATGATTCCAGCCGTAGGCAGCGTTCTTGATATCGAAGTCTGGGTTATCCAGTGGAAACATCACTGTAACGCGATATGTCAAGGTTAAGTGGGTTTGGTCGCCTTCTGGTGTGAGCTCAAAGGTTACATACGCATCCCCTGGATAGCCTTCGTACCGCCAGCTATAGGTGAGTTTCTTTTCCGCTTCAGCTTCGGTGACATGGCAGATGTGCTCATACTGCCGGTCCTCACTTGCGCCGAGCATAAAGCGCGTCTCAAAGCCTACTTCAGCTTTGAAATCTGGAAAAAATGGCATCCATTTTTTGAGGGTAGTAATGTCACTGAGGGCTTTCCAGACGAGTGCTACCGGTGCATTAAGCGTCCGGGTTATAACGAGCGGTTCAGGGAGCGAATTTTGTATCATTTCATGTTCCTTTGTGTTACGTTGTTCTTCTTCCAGGACCAAGTCCAGGGCATCAAGGTAGCCATTCCATTCTCTCGAAATATGGGAAAGCCACACCTGAATTTCCTCGAGCCCGGTTTGGTCAACAGTGTAATAGCGGCGCTGCCCCATGGCTCTTACGCGCACGAGTTTCGCCTCTTTAAGGGTGCGTAAGTGTTGAGAAATCGTCGGCGCTTTAAAACTAAAGTGCGCGACAATCTCACCTGCGCTCTTTTCACCTTTGGCGATGAACTCAAATATTTGAAGTCGAGTGGGGTCAGCGAGTGCCGTAAATACATGCATATTGCTATTATAAGGTATATGCCTAATTAAGTCAATACCTAAATAATGTTACTGTCCTGCTGAACAAGAACATATGGGGAGTAGCGCTGATCCAAGATCAAGGTGCGTCTAGGCGACCCTCGTCATTAGGCAAAAATTGATCGTGTTAATCAACGTAATCGGGCGAGGGCTACATAGAAAATATAATGTTACGTTATAATGACATCTTCGTAGTATATCATGTGTACATGATTAAAAAAAAGCAGTAGAAAGGCATATATGAGCAAGAATATTCGCGGTATCATCATTTTGCTTGGTTGCTTTTTGGCTCTGACTGGAGCCATTATTTTCCCATGGTTTATCATTCGCTATAACCCATCCGGCGGCTACTATACATTTAATTTCGATTTCAATTTAC
>DAIDHM010000090.1 GCA_027459705.1 Ktedonobacteria bacterium
GTGGAGGAAGGCCGCGACGACCTGTGGGTCAAATTGGGTGCCGGCACCTCGCTCGATCTCCGCAGCGGCCACCTCCATACTGAAGGCGGCGCGATAGGGGCGATCAGTGACCAACGCGCCATAGACATCACAGATCGCGACGATACGCGCTCCCAATGGGATCCCTTCCCCACTGAGCTGCTCTGGATAGCCACTACCATCCCAGCGTTCACGATGGGAAGCGACCATGGGCGCGACCGCCGCCAGCACCCCACCGACACTCTTGAGGAGCCGCTCGCCGAGGCGGGGATGCTCGCGAACGAAGTGCCATTCCTCAGGGGTCAAGGGATCCGCTTTCTGCAAGATCTCTGGTGAGATGCCCAGCTCTCCCACATCATGCAATAAGACCGCCAGACCGACCAGCCGCGCCTCCTCGATGGGGCGCCCCAGGAAGAGTGCTGTCTCTTCCGCCAGCTCAGCCAGGTAGCGACCATGCGCGGTGCTCAGAGGATCGCGCGCTTCCAAGGCGCTGGTGAGAGCATTGATGCCGCTATGTCGTTCCACCAGTTGCTGCAGGTACGAGATGGGAGCCTCGGGTGCACCGTTAGGCGTCAAGCGCGGTAACATGGCGTCGTTCCCCGCCTGTTCTATGCGATCAGCGTCGAAGGAGGGATCGCCGACGTGCTCTGTGGGTGGCAGCGGCGCGGACACCGGCATCGTGGCATTGGCGTAGGGTGAGTCCGTAGTGGCTAAGGGATTGCTACGCCGCAACTCTGCGCTATGATGTCGTTGTTGCAACGCATCGGCGGCGAGATTCACCAGGGCATGCGCTGCTATCCCATCGTCGGGGCAGAGGGCCAGTCCCGCCTGCAGTTCCACTGTCAACGGAGCTGGCAGCGCCGGGTGTACCAGCGGCGCGCGCATGATGGCAGCGAGAAGGTGTTCGAGCCGCGCCAGCGCCTCGTTACCATCACAATTGGCCCAGACGACTGCAAAGCGGTCGCCTTCCAATCGCCCCAAAAGATCGCGATCGTCCACCGCCAGTCGCAACCGTTCCGCGACCGCCGTCAGGACTTCATCCCCGATGTTATAGCCATAGCGCACATTGATCGCCGTGAATCCAACGATATCGAGCAGTGCCACCGCCAATGAGCGGCCATGCTTCCGAGAAAATTCCACATCGCGCGTGAGGCGCGTCATGAAGGTCGCGTGGGTGGCTACGCCGGTCAGCGGATCGAAGGCGCTGGATTGCCCTTGCGTCGCGCGCAGGGTGGCGAAGTGTTCGAATGTGGTGAACTGATCTTGCAGTGCTTGTTCACATTGACGCGCCAACGCCAGGGTGGCGGCGAGCGCGACCACGGTCTCGCTCAGGGACTGGTTAACAGACGCATCAACCGTCGGCGCCGGTGGCACATTCGCATCTACGGGTGCCAGAGTCGCTGGCGCCAGTTTGGCAGCCGCAGTGAGGGTGGTGGATTGTGCGGCGAGCTGTGTGGTGGCTTCCGCCTGCTCCGCGTTCGCATTGAGGTCACCCTCGCGCGCGTTATTGAAGGTGATCAACGTCACGAGCAAGACAACCGCCAGGACCATCACCATGGCCAGTCCCACCCAGGAGACAGTAGGTTGTGCCAAAACCACCAACGTCAATACGAAAAGTGTACAGGCACTGAAAAATGCGAGCCAAGATTCGCGGGATCGCGCTCGGAATGGTGCCATGCGGCCCCCCTTATCCCCGGGCTGCTGGCAGCGATCCGCACCGCGCTGGCCGGGCCATTAAGACTACTGGGGATCCTCATCGGCACAGAGAGCACGCGACTGAAGAGTCGAGAGGGCTGTGGATGATTGCTCGCATACCCACAGCCTCTTCACCACCTTAAAAGAGTGTCGGCGGCGCGGAGGGGGCGAGTAAGTCGGCTCCCTCGTTCCGCGCGTTATTGACGCGCGGGCCAACGGAGTAGACACGCAGCAGGTCATCTTCGCTGGGTCGCAAGAGGCGCGTCACCTGCGCCGCATCGGTGACCGTCGGATCGCACCACTCCTCCTCATCGGCAGGGTCAAGGATGACCGCCATGCGCGTGTGGATGGGGGCGATCGTCGCGTTGGGTGTGGTGGTGATGATGGTAAACGACTCTAACCACTGGCCATCAGCCTGGCGATAGCGATCATACAGACCCGCGAAGCTGAAGGTCTGTTCATCACGCCGTTGGATGAAATACGCTTGCTTTTTGCCAGTCCCGCTCCATTCATAGAAGCCATCGGCAGGGACGAGACAGCGACGTTGACGCAACGGTCCGCGAAAAGCCGCGCGTTGTTCCAGACCTTCAGCACGCGCATTGAAAGTAGGATACTCGGGATGATGCGTCTTTGACCAGGCGGGCACCAAACCCCAACGCATCATATGCACCTTATGGGCGCCTGTGTCGTCCACGACTATCACCGGCGCATCCTGGCCTGGCGCGATATTATAGCGTGGCGCGAGATCGAGCGTCAGTTGATCGACCTGGTAGCGCGCCCTAAAATCCGCAATGTGAGCGGGTCCGACATGGAACAACGCATAGCGTCCACACATTGGATTGGGTACCCCTTTCTTTCGCGGTCTTCTCACTACTCCTATTCGCAGGGCGACGTACCAAAGTGGATGCCTATTGCGCGAACAACGACGCACCCTTGCACTTTTGTTGATCTCTGCAGCTTGCCAGTGGTGTCGGCGCGGGTCCACCACCATGATCCGCTGTTCGACCAGAACGGACAGATCAAGCATGGCGGTTGACAAGCACAGCGGCGAGCGAGAGGTGGTGTCAGCGGACCGCCTTCTCAGTCAAGCATACGCGCAATCCAGCGTTGCCCTGGGGTATGGGATTGCGGCGGTATGCACAAAGATGGCCAGGTGGTCATCGTCAGCCCATCGCCAGGGCGCATGCCGCATCGGCTCATACACCATAGAGCACGAAGCCCGCCCAGTACAGCGGATGCGCGTAGGGGCAGTCCTTGGGCAAAGAGAAATCCGCCAGATTGAGATCCGGTTCGCGCGCGATATCCGTGGCGAAATCTTTCTGGAGCGTCTCCAATGGCAGGGTACGCAACCAGCGCTGAGCATTGCGCAACGCCAGCGCGGGTGGCTGGGTATCGCTCAGGTAATGCTCGGCAAAGCGACGCATGAGAAGGAGAGTTGCAAGGTCGCTGGCAGGCCAGAGGCTGGTTACGACCCCCGCGGCCCCGCCAGCCATCAATGCCGCCGCCATCCCTACACTCTCATCGGGACCATTGCCCATAGCCGTCATCGCCGATTGGCCCGCCGAGAGCACGACCAGCCGCACCCCGCGCATCGAGGCCGGGCCGTTGAAGATGTCAATCAATTTCAGCGCGTCATCACCAGCGAGATTGACATAAGAGTCAAGCGGACGGTCAGGGTAGAAGGCATTCGCGCAGGCCAGATGAATGTAGGCGCGATCGCGGATCGCGCGGGTGACGGCGTCGGTCGTCGCCTGGCGGCGGATCAACAATGTGCAGCTCTGGCCTGCGCGATTGGTCACCTGGGCGACAGCCTCCGCCTCATGTTCTGACCATGGCATGGCCTGGTCGGCCGGCTGCGGATTGCCGATTGCGGCGACGCCGTTGCGCAACGTTATGGATGCGCCTGCGCGGGCCGCGAGGAGCCGCTGGGCGCTGGGGCTATAGCTCACCTCGAAAGCGTCGACGAAGGTTGCGTCCGCGCGAGTCTCCGCCAATTCGCCTTCGGCATCACGGGTCGGGACCACCGTCCCGATCACCGCCGCGTGGAGGGGGAGCGTCGCCAACTTGCCGCCGGCGATCAGCGTGACGGCGCGTGCACCTGAGAGCGGACCATCTGCCAGCGCTTGAAGCCGCTGGGCCAGCGGGGCCATCAACTCGCGACCCAGCACACTGAGCAACGTATCCAGCGCTTCGGGTCGGGGAAGCTGCCCGAGCCAGGTCTTGACCGTGCTTTCGGCATCACTCGCGCCGGGAGCCAACGACGCTAATCGGGCGCTGGTCAGTGAGGGCACCCAGAGGATCTGCTCATCCGCGATGGCGGACTTGCCGGGCGCAATGATCAGCGCCATGGTCCCTTGACTGCTCGTCACCAGATAGATTAGCGACTGCGCGGCGCCGGGTCCACTCGCCGCGCCAGACCCATTCGCGGCGTTCGAGATCTGTTTGAAGGAGAGCGGGGGATGGAGGAAATCCGGGCGTGCGCTCCGCAGCGTCGCGATCGCGCTCTCCAACGCAGCCTGAGCGGCCGTGAGATTCAGATTACGCTCAGACTGCGTGGTCGCCGCGCGCTGCGCGTCTTCCAGAGCAGCCTGGACACCTGCCTGGGCGCGTTCGAAGGCGCTACGCGCCTCGTGGTTCGCGCTATGCATCAGCGCGAGTCGATCGCGTTCCAGCATCTCATCCAGCGCGCGGCTGCGTCCCTCTTCCAGGCGCTGGGCAGCATCGCGCGGTCGGCCCAGTTTCGCGAGCGCGATGGCATCCATCGCTACCAATTCGGCGTGATCGCGCAGTCGCGCCGATGGCCCACCACTCCCAAGACCCAGGACATACAGTGTTTCGGAAGCGCCAAGGGCACTGGCCAGGACGTCATGCGCTTCGGACCAGCGACCGAGTTCGAAGAGCAGTGTGCCCAGATTGCGCGCGGTGCGGCGGTGTTCCAACAAGAACGCGTCGCGGGTGCGGACGCGCAACGCGTCCTGATAACACCTGACGGCCTGCTGGAGGTTGGCGGCATGGTCGCCGAGTTGCCGTTCGCGGTACGCATTCCCGAGATTATTGCGGGTGTCAGCCCATTCCAGTGGCGCGCGTTGCAACGTTTGGACGCGGGCGACCATCTCATAATGTTCGATGGCGCGCTCCACGTTCTCCGCGCGATTCCCCAATAGGCGATCCATATACGCAACCCCGAGGTTATGGTGGATCAAGCTCCACTGTTCGGGATGCTGGTCTCGCGTGAAATACGTCAGTGCGGCCTCGAATCCTGTGATTGCTTGTTCGAGATTACCCATGCGCGTGCCATTGACGCGCTGGCCATAGGCATTGCCCAGACTCAGCTGGTCGGTAGCCCACTCATAGGGGGACCGCTCGCGCGTGCGCACTTTCAGCGCGGCCTCGAAGGACGCGATGGCAGAGTCCACATTCTCGGCGCGCTGCCCATACAGCCGATAAAAATAAGCGCTACCCAGTGCCTCCTGAGTCGTCGCCCAGTCGAATGGCATGGCTTCTTGCGTGCGCACCTGCAGCGCCGTCACGAAGTATTCGATAGCCTGCTCGATATTCTGCCCGCGATCGCCATTCTCGCGCGCCAGGAAAGCCATGCCAAGGTATTGCTGGCACATCCCCCAATCCGTGGGGAATTCGAAGCGGGTGAAGATCCCCAATGCGCCATCCAGTGCGGCGATCGCCTCTTCGACATTCGCGGCGTGGTCGCCCTGCATCAGCCGAGGCAGGGTGACCCCT
Source organism: Ktedonobacteria bacterium (assembly GCA_027459705.1). Classification (GTDB taxonomy): domain Bacteria; phylum Chloroflexota; class Ktedonobacteria; order Ktedonobacterales; family JACDGC01; genus DAIDHM01. The sequence continues at coordinate 5,452 of DAIDHM010000090.1, forward strand.
AGCTCGCGCTGTAGCGCGGCCCAGAGTTCATCCAATTGATCGCGCGCCGCCAGGGGCAGGGCGGCCTGGCAGAGCTCGACCCGCAACGCCAGATCGCGCGCGGCCGGTGCTTCCAGCTGCGCGAGCAACGCGTCCAGATCAGGTGCGAAAGCTTGCTCGAATGGCGATGGTACGGTTTCGAAGGCGAAGTCGATTCCCTCGCGTTGCGCGACTTCCAGCGCTTGCAGGTAGCGACCGAGAATCTGGGCCGCACCTGGCCCGACCTGCTCAGATACCCGGACACCGTTCGCGCGCAATAGCATCAAGGCGGTGTGCGAGAGCAACTCGGGGTGTGCCTCGACGACCTGACGCGAAGCCTGCCAATCGGGCGCGTTGACATACTCTTCGAGCGCCTGGGCAACCACTACGGGGTCCACCTGGCGATGCATGGTACTCGGGTTAGGCCGCGATCGTGTTGGCGTTGGTGTCGCGACGGGAAGGTTCTGGTTCGACCTGGCGGCGAGATCTTCCGGGCGCACCGCCCGCAGAGGAGTGGTGGGCGCATCATTATTGAACGCCTCGTCAGGCGTCACATACGTCTCATTGGGCGACGGTAACATGGCGGGCCGTTGACTTGTGGCGCCGGATGGCGAAGTGCCTGCTGCCAGTCCGCTGCCAGGCGCAGCCTTCTCTTTTGAGCGACGGAATCGACGAAACATCGCGACGCGTGGCCTCCTCCAGGAAATCGTGGGCGCAGCCTTGGATTGAATGAAGTGGCCTGCAATGAGGCACACCGACGCCCCCACCAGCTGGACGGACCTATTGTACCATAGTGTGGCCAGTGGGGAACGAGCAGTTGACCGTATGCGCTCGATCAGATCTAGACCGACTGCGGTCCGTTCGTACAGTGGCGGGGGGCGAATTCGTTGCGGAACTCAGGGACAAGCGCTCTTCGCCAGCCTATCCCGCATGCCCCCAGCGCCTGGCGCCCGCAGGACATGGGCAAAGTCCATATCCTGCGGGCATTGCCCATGCAGAGTGTCAATCGGCCTGATTGAGGAACGCCCGTCCGCGCGCATCGTAGATGCTGATGACCTCACCGTTAGCGTCGCTGGCCAGCACTCGTGCGATCAATCTAGCCGGAACCTCAGGAGCGATTGACACTCCGCATAGGCTGAAGCCGTAGCGGATTCTTGGTTCAACGCCCCGGCGCGGACCAGGTACCATTGCTGATACCGGCCTGTTGGCCAGTGCTCCCCAAGCGTTGCGACCGGCGAACCGGCCCCGTTTCGGTCTGCCCGACCGTACGGTGGTATGCCAAAAGTTCCAGAGCCAGCATGAGAATGTTGATTGCGGCATTATGGTCTCTGTCCAGGATCAACCCACAGTGCATACAAACATGGGTTCGGGTACTGAGGGTTTTCCGTACGACCTGCCCACAGCCTGAACAGTTCTGGCTGGTATAGTGGGGTGGCACTGCAATGACGGGAATACCATGCAACTCGGCATAGTAGTTTACCCATCGCAGGAACCGCCCCCACGCCGCATCGGAAATACTCTTGGCTAATTTGTGGTTTCTGACCAGGTTCGCAATCTGCAGGTCTTCATGGGCAATCAAG
>DAIDHM010000102.1 GCA_027459705.1 Ktedonobacteria bacterium
GGATATGCCGCATATATGCGGCATATCCGTAGCTTGGCCCCCAAGTACACTCTGGTGGGGTGTTCGTGTTAGGTGGCAGAGTACTAGTTGTCACCTGTGGGAAATGCCATCTCGGGGTCCGTTAAGGCTGTATCATAGAAAAGGTATAGCACAACCTGGTGAAATGTCTACTTCAATACCTGGATATCGATCGTCCAGGCACCTTCGCTATTTACATTCAAATAGAACTTGCCCGCCTGATCATGTTCAAGTGTAGTGTCGCCTGTTACGCCCGCTTGACACAACACATTGACCGGTAGATCAACTAGTGATCCATCACTGCCATACAATGACACAATGAGATTGTAAGATCCACCAAAACTTGCCGGATTACACGTCCACTTCAACTGCCATTCGGCTGGCACTGTGAAATAAGCCGTGTTTTTAATGCCGCTACCACTGAACGCCTGCAATGTGGTCAAGACTGGCGTATGCGTTGGCGTTGCGGTCGCTTTCGGTGCTACTGTTGTGGCGGGCTTATTATTGCCCGTCGTCTGAGCCGTGGTCGTGCCTCCTGTCGTTGAACTGGTCGTATCCGAGCTACTGCCTTTTGTGAAAGCGGTGAAGAACGTGCCCAGGAATACCAGGACTATCACGATCCATGCCCAATTCGGCAAGGTGACGGCCCGTTTGGCGGTTAAGAATGCGCTTGCCTTGCCGGGCGTTTTCGCGGGCGGCGGTGGTGGTTGCATTGGAGGGTATTGATAGGGTGGCTGATCGGTCGGTTGCATAGTTTACTCCTTATAAAATGGGTCTTTCGCTTGGGGAGGTACTCTGGTAGAATAGGCGCATGATACATGCCAGCCAAAACATCAATTACCTCGTCAGTTCGCCCGGCAATGTGACATGTACGAAGAGTGTATGTGCTGTCATTAGCATCGCATCCTGGCCAGGAGCGTCCACAACTATCGCGATCGCTCCTGGCCACTTCATGGATTATCGCGCTGCGATACCCCCGAAGTAGTTGCTGAATGACTCTTCGTGCAAAGCAGGGTGTCTTTGTGTCAATCCCGCTCTATAAGCCATCATCTCCGTGGTCTATTTCCGTCTTCATGCATTCCGACGCATCCGTGCAGTCAAGATTGTCGTTATCAATATGGACTACTACATATCAACAAGCAACCCATGAATACGCTGAAAATGGGCATCGCGCGTTGCGACGATGAGTTGATTCTGGTAAGCGGTAGCCGCAATCCACAGATCATTTTCGGGAATTAGCTGTCCTGCCGCGCTCAATTGTTGGCGAAACAGCCCATAGACTTTGGCCGTTGTGGCATCGCATGATAATACCGGTATGCTTTGTACCAGTGTGTCAGCTTGTGCAACATCTCGCTGAGGATTGGTGGCATGATACGCCCCATAGTAGAGTTCTCCGGCACCTATGCTCGCCAGATAATAGCTGCCTTGATATTGATTCAAGTGAGCGATGATAACGGGATCATTCCGAAAGGCAGCCACGAGAACACTGGTATCTAGGAGGTAATGATTAGTCGGCGTCATCAGATACCTGCTCGCTCTCGGCGTGTGCTGCCTCCATCGCTGCTACCGTTTCCGGTGGGAAGGCCCCCACGAAGTCAAGAACGGCACTCCCTGGCGCGCCAGGAGGCAAGTGGGCATATGCCAGCGAGCGCGCATAGTCTAATACGCGCTCTTGCTCTTCGTTGGGAAGTATTTCTACCAGAAGACGCACTTGCTCTGCAATCCCAATAGCCATACACGATGCTCCTGTTGAGAGGATAATGCCCCACTTGCAAACGATCGAGTGAGAGGTTTTTGATGGTCGCTACACTTCGTTGTCAATCTATTGTATGCCATGAATTGGGTTGCTTGCCGATGCCCCGTACCGCATACAGATCCTCCGGGTTTCGTATCCCAGCTGAAAGCATTCCCTCCGTTCCAACAACGTGTTCCATTTGACCAGCCATATGCTGAAACCCCGAGACTGCCTCACGCCCGTCAACCGGCTTATGCGATCAAGCTCTCGCTCTTTCGCGTCTTCATGAGCTCGACAGATTACGACCACGTTCCTGGCGTGAGGCGGTGCACAAGGCCATCATATGTATGGATCAGATACCCGCGAAGAGATCGCTCTCCGGGCGGGTGGTTGTGACCCGCGAGCGCATCAGAATGAAGTATTCCATCCCATAGGCCGTGCGCGCGAAGTCGTCCGGCATCCCCGCCATGAAGCGATTGGTGCTGACAGCCTGGGTTTTATGTGCCAGCAACGACGCTCGCTTCTGATCCAGGTAGTCATGCACATCGATGAAGGTGGAGATAGCATCCTCCGGCACGCCCCAGGGTGGTCGCTGAGGGTTCTCGGGATCAACCGGCTCGCCGCGCAGCACCGACTCGATCTGCTTGGCGACCTGACTGCCAAAGCCAATCTCAAGCCCGGCCTCTTTAGCGGCCTTGGCCATTTTCAGCATATGGTCGCGTGAGTTAGCAGTATAGTAAAATTTTAATGGCTGCCAGGGTGGTGTCTCGTCGCTCTGCTGGGGATAGACCTCTGTATTGGCGGCCCCGTCGAATGCCAGCAGGGCGATGCGATGGGCCATAATGTGGTCGGGGTGGCCATAGCCGCCCACTTCGTTGTACGAGACCATAACCTGAGGGCGCTCGCGGCGCACGATCTCCACGAGCCGTTTGGTCGCCTCGAATGGGACGACATTGGTGAATGCGCGCGGATCGCGGTTAGCTTCGGTCCCGGCCATGCCAGAATCGTGGTAACCGAGTTGATAAAAACTGCTGATATGCAGTGCGGCGACCGCTGCGTCCAATTCGATTTTGCGTTGCGCCGCCAGCCGCTCTTTCGCCGTCTCGACATCTGGCGCGCTGTCGGCGATAGCTGCTTTCAGCTCGGCATCGACGATCTCGCCTTCCTCACCGCGCGTACAGGTGACGAGGGTAGTATGGGCCCCCTGGGCGGCGTAGCGCGCCAGTGTGCCGCCCATTGAGACGGCCTCATCGTCAGGATGGGCATGGACGGCCATCAATCGTAGTAATTCAGCCATGGAAAAAGATCATCCTCCTATGATGTGTGGGGTTATCCCCCACATGGATGCTATGAGCTGGCATGATCCACACCGCTGGCGGTGGCGCAGACGTTTACTGGTCATACTGCTAATGTGTTCGATAGAAGCGTAGCCGAAAGCGCCACCAGGGCGATTCTGGCTATGCGGTCGGTAGACCAGACGACACCTTCTGAAGAGAGCATATCACTCACACGCGAAAGCGACACACTCCTGGGGCGCATCAACCCTCAGCACTGGCGTCCACCAGCGGACGCAGTGCGTCGAGACCGGTCGCGAGGGCTGTCGGATCGTCGGCACGCAGAGTGATGTGGCCAATCTTACGACCAGGTCGTGGCGATTTGCCATAGAGATGCAGGTGCGCTCCGGGCACCGCCAGCACCGCCTCACTGGCTGGCGCGCCGCCGATCAGGTTCAGCATGGCGCTGTGTCCGCGTGCATGTGCCGCCCCAAGGGGCAGCCCGACGACCGCGCGCAGGTGATTTTCGAACTGGCTCGTCTCGGCGCCCTCGATCGTCCAGTGCCCAGAGTTGTGCACGCGCGGTGCCATTTCATTGGCCAACAGCCCATCACCGACCTGAAACAGTTCAATGGCCAGCATGCCGACGTAGTCCAACTCTGTCAGGACTCGCCGCATATACCCTTCAGCCATTGCCTGAAGTGCGGGAGAGATCAGCGGCGCAGGCGCAATCGAAATGCGCAAGATGCCCGCGCGATGGGTGTTCCAGACGAGCGGATATATGACGATGTGGCCATCGCGGCCGCGCACCGCCAGCACCGCCAACTCGCGATCAAAATCGACGAAGCCCTCCAGGATCGCGGGGGCCATGCCGATGGCTGACCAGGCTGCGTCCAGGTCGGCCAGCGTGCGCAGGACGACCTGCCCCTTCCCGTCATAGCCCATCCGCCGGGTTTTGAGCACCGCAGGCAAGCCGATCGCTGTGACCGCACGCTCCAGATCATCCCGCGAAGAAACCTCCGCGAAGGGTGGGGTTGGGATGCCCAGGCTCTGCAAAAAGCTCTTCTCCACGAAGCGATCTTGCGCGGCTTCCAGCGCGGCGGGTGGTGGAAAGACAGGGACGCGCGCTGCCAGGAAGCGCGCCGCAGCGACCGGCACGTTCTCGAACTCGTAGGTGATTGCGTCAGCCATCTCGGTTATCCTGACCAGGGCGTTTTCATCCGTATAATCCGCGACTATGCGCCAGGAAATGAGATCGACGGGGGCGTCGGCGGCGGGATCCATGAAGCGGAAACGGAGATCGAGCGGGAAGCCCGCCAACGCCAGCATGCGGCCCAGTTGGCCACCTCCCAGAATGCCAATCGTCTTCACTGATTGACCTCACGAGGGTCAGGATGATCTAACACATTCTGGGTCTGTTGCTGACGATAGTGGATGAGCGCCGCGCGGATCGTCGCGTCGCGTGTAGCGAGAATCGCCGCCGCCAGTAGCGCGGCATTCACCGCGCCCGCGCGGCCGATAGCCAGTGTACCAACTGGGATACCCGCGGGCATCTGCACGATCGAGAGCAACGAATCCTGCCCTTTCAAGGCGTGCGATTCGATTGGAACGCCCAGGATGGGAAGGTGCGTCTTGGCGGCAACCATACCTGGCAGGTGTGCCGCGCCGCCAGCACCCGCAATGATGACGGCCAGACCGCGTGCCTCAGCCGTGGTGGCGTATTCGAAGAGCAGATCGGGCGTGCGATGCGCCGAGACGACCCGCACTTCATGTGGGATGGCGAGCGCGGTCAGCGTCTGCGCGGCATGAGTCATTGTCTCCCAGTCCGAACGAGAACCCATGATAATGCCAACAAGGGGTGGGGGTTGCGTCTGCACACGGCCTCCGGCGTCGAATGCGCATCCTGGAGATGCGCGTGTTCCTCACGCAGATCATACCACACAGGATCGGTGCACTGGCATGACCTGTGCGACAGGCGAAGGCTGATCATAAAGCGGCACGGAAGATCGCTGAGAGTGGGGTCTATCCAGGGAAGGAGCGCCAACACTGTGATCGAACATGAGCAGAACGCTGAACAGCAACATCCGGGAGGAGATCTCGAACGGGGCGGCGAAGCCCTGGCCGCGCTGGCGCATCTCAAGAGTCGCTCGCTCGAAGCCTTGCGTGGCCGCGCCACCTTTCAGCCCATTCACGATCAAGACATCGTGCCGGTCCTCCCATGCGAGAGCTGTCACGATGGGGGATTGCGTGCGGTTGGCCGCGTCCGCGGTCGAGGTCGCTGGCAGCGTGTCCATGCCTGCGACACCTGCGGCATGTTACATCTTTTTGACCTACCGAACGCGCCGCCCGCTAATCCGTTGCACGAATAGCGCGGACCACTTCTGCATCCATTTGGACGCGGAAGTGGTCTGCCACGAGCAATGATTGAGCCAGGGAAGCGATACTAGGCGGTCGGCTCAGCGACGACCTCGTTGACCTGTGTCTCGACGGAGACCTTGATCTCCTCGCTGACAAGCCAGCCACCGGTCTCAAGCGCGACATTCCAGTTCAGACCGAAATCCTTGCGGTTGATCTTGCCGTTGATTTCAAAGGCATAGGTGTTCTTGCCATACAGGCTGGTGAAATGGCCGGTCTGCTCAACGTCAAAGGTCACGTTGCGGGTGACCCCATGCATGGTCAGGTCGCCAGTCACCTTGAAATGCGTATCATTCTGCTTCTCGATCTGCGTGCTCTTGAAGGTGATGGTGGGGAACTGCGCCACATCGAGGAAATCGGCGGAGCGGAGATGACCATCGCGCTGTTCGTTGCGGGTGTCGATGCTGGCCGCGTCGATGGAGAAAGAGACGCTGCTAGCACTGTGATTGGTCTCGTTGAGGTCAATCTCGCCGCTGTAGAGCTTGAAAGTGCCTTTGACGGTGGTGACCATCATATGTTTTGTCGAAAACTCGATCTGAGTGTGGGCGGTATCAAATTGCCAGGCCATGGTGAGGTGACTCCTTAAGGAATAGGTGCAATGCACCAGTTGTCGATACTTCAAAAACTGAAGTACATCTACTAGTATTTTTATAGCACATTACTAAAAGAAATGCAAGGGGCAATCGCAATGTCCTTGAATCTCGTCCTTGCCCGGCGTGGCTCATGCTTTTAGGTCCGCTGGCCGCCACAGTGGGGGTGTGGACCGCGACTGCATTCGGCAAATGGGGGAGATGCACGCAATTCCTACCTCCCTTCACTTTGTACTGCCTATCTAATCTATACTATACAGAGTTTGCCCAAGGTAGGAACATGATCTCCAGCGATACTGCTATGGAAACTACTCTGACTGATAGTGGAACAATGGGGGTTGCATATGGTGGCGACAGTGCTTTACTGGTTTCGGCGCGATCTGCGCCTGGATGACCATGCAGGCTTAGCGGCCGCGCTGGCGACAGGGGCGGTAGTTGTGCCGGTCTTCGTGGTCGATCCGTCCATGCGCCCTGCTGATATGCCATCTGGGTCCACGAGCACGCCACCCGCGACCCGCGCGGTGCTCTGGCGCGCCCTGTCGGCGTTGGATGCCGATCTCCGCACGCACGGATCGCGCCTGATCTGCCGTAAGGGTGATGCCATCGATCTCATTCCCGCGTTAGCGCGAGCAGTTGGTGCTACTGCTGTCTATGCCACCCACAAAGATGGCCAGGCGTTTCTCGCGCGCGATGCGCGTGTGGCCCAGGAATTAACCTCCATGGGCTGTCATTGGCGCGTGATCGATGACGCGACGCTCGTACCGGCGGATGTGTTGCGGACGGGAAGTGGCAAACCCTACAGCGTCTTCACGCCCTTCTCCCGCGCCTGGCTGGCGTGGCTCCGTACCAACGAACCGGAGCGGGTGGAGGTGCCGCGGGAGCGATTGGCGTTGCCCCCATCACTCAAAGACCTACCAGGAACTATCGAGGATGCGCTTCCTGATGGGCCGATGCTGGATCGGCTTCTGCCCGATCTGGCAATCAGCGCGGATGCCGCGCAGCGGCGTCTGGCGGAGTTCACCGGAGTTGATCGGGGCACCCTCGTCCAGACCGCCGCACCAATTACTCACTACGCGACTCAGCGCGACCTCCCGGGTGTGGATGGCACTTCGCGTCTTTCCGCGCACCTGGCCTGGGGAACACTTTCCCCTCGTGCAGCCTATCTGGCGGCATTGACGGTAGGGCGCGCAACGCAGGATGCAGGACGCGAAGGCGTGCGCGTCTGGGTGACGGAGCTTGCCTGGCGTGATTTCTATCGTCACCTGCTGATTCATGCTCCCTATGCGGAGCACGGTGCCTATCAGCGCATCTACACTAATCTGCACTGGGAGGGTGATCCGGATCATCTGGCGCTCTGGCAGGCTGGCCAGACAGGCTACCCGATCGTCGACGCGGCAATGCGCCAGCTCAACCAGACGGGTTGGATGCATAATCGCGCGCGGATGATCGTCGCCTCATTCCTGGTGAAAGATCTTTTGCTCAACTGGCAGCTCGGCGAGGCAACCTTTGCGCGGCGGCTGATTGACTATGATATCGCCAGTAACAATGGCGGCTGGCAGTGGTCAGCCTCGACCGGGACCGACGCTCAACCCTATTTCCGCGTCTTTCATCCTACCAGTCAGGGCCAGCGCTACGATGCGCACGGCGCATACGTCCGCCACTATGTACCAGAGTTGGCGCGTGTGCCTGACCACTTTATTCACACTCCCTGGCTGCTTACGGCGGCCGAGCGTCGCGTCCTCTGCCCAGACTACCCCCCGCCCATCGTTGACCATGCCCGGAGTCGCGAACGCGCCATTGCCATGTTTAAGGAAGTACGCAGCAATTCATCACAATAGGGTCTTGGCCTGGCGGTGGGCCGATTTCCTGGCAATGACGCCGCCCCATTCACCGTGATCGGCTGGACTCCGCCATGACAGGCGCTTTTTGGAGCATGGGAAGATTATTCGAGACAGTGACCTGATGGCGCCTGAGTACTTTCAGGAAGAGGAATCCCGCTGGTACGTAGAGCGCGAGGAACGCCGCGATGAAGCTGGTGGTAAGCGCTAACAGGGGAGTGAGACTAGTGAATGTTAAGAGCGTGAGGGTGAATGTACCACCGACAATCCCGTAAATCAGCGCGAGGACAATGGCGTTGGTGAACCGCAGCAGCATCGAACCCTGTCGCTTCTCGCCCGCGAACACAATCGAAAGCGCGAAGCTACTGATGAGACCCATCAGTAACGACCCGGTGGCGATCTGTTTGATGGATGTGGTCATTTGTAGGTGTAGCCCCAGGATGAAGGCGAGAGTTGCCAGGAGGCCGACAGCGCCGGAGAGCAGATATTTCCAAAAAGCCGCCGCCGCCGGGACTTCACGGATCAAGCGGAGGCAATGTTGCAGCACCATTATGCCCTGCTTCATATCCGATTTACTCTCGCCGCCCGCTCGTGCCTTGAAGTGGTAGGGTACCTCTGTGAGACGCGTCCAGGGGGCGCGAACCATGATCTCCAGCGATATTTTATAGCCAATCGGCCGCAGGGTGATGTTGCGGATGATAGCTCGACGGAAGAGGAAGAAGCCGCCCAGCGGATCTGAGACCTTCAGGATTTGATCCGGAAAGAGGCAACGCGTGAACGTCTTCAAACCGATCGAGATGAATTTGCGCGAGAATCCATCCAGGCCCTCGTAGCCACCACCTTTGCGGTACCTGGTGGCAACCACAAAATCCGCGTTCTGCTGTTTGGCGCCCTGATATAGCTGCCAGAGATATTCAGGAGGATGTTGCAGATCGGCATCGATGACCGCGACATATTCCGAGCTGGCTTTCGAGATGCCTAAGACAACGGCAGTCGCCAGGCCCCCTTCGCGATCCTTCTTGGTCTGGCGATGAATTGCGCCCAGTTTCCATGATTGTGTGCTGGTCTGCATCAACGCATCTTCGATGATGGCCATTGTGTCGTCATCGCTATCATCGACAATGATGACTTCGATCGGCAAGCCACGCAGGGCCGCTCGAATAGTGACGAGTAAGGTATGAATATTTTCACGTTCATTACGTGTCGGCACAACGATAGTAAGTTCTGATGTTGAAAAGCGCGAAGATCGGTTCAGTCCAGCAACCATGGGATGCCTCCTAAGTATCAAATGAGAGCGAGCAAATTATACCAGAGAATGCGCAGTTTGGCGCATTTTGAGGCCGTATTTCAAACTTTTTACCCTCCTTAGGTCGCGTTCGAGTTGTTCACAAGGATCCGCCAACTGGCGCGCCCGTGGTGAGCGGCACATGTTGATTCGGTTGAGTGGTTTCCTGCACAAAATAATCATGGATGGGTTGCCCATATGGCGTGGGAGTGCCATCCAGATTACTGATGATACTGGGGAAGTGGCAAAAATCCGTTTCCGGTAGCCAGGCCCATGCCAGCATTCCACTCAGATGTTGAGAAAAATAAGGCATTGCCTCTCTGAGATACGATCCATCGCAGAAGCGTGTGTCGCCAAACTCAGCCGCAACAACCGGATGAGTCGATGTAAGAAATCCAAATGCATTCGGATAACTGGCTACTGACTTCTCAAGGAAGTCATAAGGATGGGTATCAAAAACCAGATTTTTTCCATGGATGGGATATCCATTATTGATCATCGAGAGATCGTATCCAAAGTCAAGTCCACTGATGAGCACAGGTGTGTTGGGTGCCGCCAGGTTGATATCATTCAATAATTGCTGTATGCCTATCGCCGTAAAGGTGGTCCCATTGAGAGTTTTGGTCACTCCACCATCGCGCCAAATCGCGGGGGTGACATTATTCGGTTCCCCAAAGGCTTCAACCAACAGGTCGGAATCATTCTTATATATGCTTAAAAAACTGTTCCAGAACTCTACCGCGCTCGCATCTGGCATCTGATTGCCACCCTCAACATCATTTTGCAGATCAATCAGGACATACATGTGCTCAGCTTCCGCGTTTTTGATTGCGGCATCAACCAGCTGAGCCACACCCGCGCATACGGGATCCTTGCTCAGCCAAATTCCCGCCCCAATCGGAATACGTACAACATTCATATTCCAACTGCGCATTGCTTGAAAGACACTGAGAGCAAACTCCTGGGCCTCAGGTGTACAGGTATACTCGAATCCAGGGAGCGAGGCACCATATAATTTCATCGGAATACCGTTGATATCCGCGAGTTGATTGCCGACAACTTGCACAGCTCGAGCGGTAAAAGCATCATATATCGATTTCCCATAACTACTCGGTGTGCCATCAAGCGATTGTAACAACGTCTTTCCCTGACAGGCGTTCGTCGCAATTGCCCAATTGGCGGCGATGAGACCTACCAGCCGCATGCGCATTGCTGCGATTGCGCCTTTTAACCAGGTGTTACCGCAGTCAGACTGGTCGGTGAAACCGCTAGCAACTAAAGGATACTTGGGGAACAATAGCGAAACCATCTGCTCCCAATTGTTGAGTTGTTTTCCATTACTGTTCTCGGGAAAAGTCGAATAGATGATATTTTTTCCTTGCAGTGGATTTTGCAGTGCTGAGGTGAGATCATAGCCTCCGTCGAACCCATCGATAATAATTGGTGCCTTGGGAGCAGCAATATTCAACTGATCTACGAGTTGTTGCATTCCAACTGTCTGTTGTGTTCCGTTGGTCGCTTGTACTATTCCACCATTCCGCCAGATATTAGCCGAGGTGGTTTGTGGATTATCAAATGGTTCAAGCATGAGGTGGGTATCGTTTGCGTTTTGGGCAATGAAATCGTTCCAAAATGCGACACTCCCAGATTGCGCCATCGCCTCTTGATCCCCAGGTCCATTTTGGAGGGTCACGATGACAAAGAATCCAGCGGATTCCGCATTGTGTATCGCGGATGCGACTATCGTATGATAATCCGGGCAGGTTCCGCTGGTATTATTCCAGTAGGCGAGTGAGACGGGTAAGCGTACGACTGAAGTATTCCATGATTTGATTGCACTGAAACTATCTTGAGTCAGGGAACTTCCATCGGGACAACTCGTGACGAGGTCTGGACGCGAGACCCCATAGAACGAGAAGGGTCGTCCATTTGCATCTTGCAATTGATTCCCTACAACGCTTAACAGTGCAGTTTGAACAGGTCTATAGGCCGGGTATGGAGATCCACAAGCGGTCAGCGCGGGAATGATCAGCAAGAGCAGCGATAGCAATTTGCCAACGTGTTTGGTACGAAAGTCTGTGGCAGGCATGCGAAGTAACTCCTTTGCTAGGTGCTTTTCGCGATGGTCACCGTCACTTTGTTGCAATTGAGACCAGCGATGAAGGCACCTCAACAGCCCGGCAACTGCAAACTGGTTTCGGGCTTGCGCCTACAGGTACATGCAATATGCGGGTACACTGAAGCGACAAGGTTGCCAAAACGTATCATGGAGCAGTGCTGCCTCCTCCCGGACTCTGTGAATTCTGGGGGTGTGGGAGATGATTAATTTTATAGATGGTGACTGGCCAACTCGCATTACTAAATCCCGTATCGAAGGTTATGATCGGTGTTGCATGCTGATAGATGGCGTTGAGTAAAGGAGAGAAGCCACTCGACATATCAAACACCAACTGGCCTGTCGAAATAATGTAATCAACATTGTTCCAATCATTGTGCAGTAAGGTATCGCGAATCGCCGGATCTTCGGCAACTTTCCAATACCACAGAACAATATAGTGGCGATTCGCTAATTCAAGGTCAGGTTGGGCATAGTCATCCGTCATAATCGCCGAACCGGGAGGAGCGTTTTGAAAAATCCAATTTAATGCCTGCATTTGAGCGGTTGCCTGCTGATTGAAGAAGAGGTTGTTGTATTCAGACGGATAATTTGTCCCATGGGAAGGAGAGGTGGCGAATGACCCGATGATGAGCACACCAAGAATACTGATCAACACCACACTACTCAGGGCATAACGCGAAATAGTTTTCATATGATGTTTCAGGGCGGTGTAATGTATTCGATTGAGGAGAATCGCTACGATCAGTCCGATATTTATGGCGAAGAGGGGAAGTTGGGGAATAATATAGAAGCCGAGCACCACACCCCCTCGGGCAATAAAGAGCCACATGAGCAAGTTGCCTAACCCCAGAATGCCAACCAATCGATTAGTTCTAAAGACAAAGAGCGAGAGAAAGGCACAGACCGTCCCGCCTACAGTGAGAATCGGGTCTTGAATCACCCAGGCAATGACATTTCTCCAGAAGTCGCTACTGAAATTGCGTATCCCACCATCGTTTTCGCGTCCTGATTGGTAGTGGAGGGATCCGAGTAAACTTACATGGTTTGCATGATCCCACGGTAATACCCCTGGAGGGAATAGTTCGCCTTTGAGGGTGGCATATAAGAAATACAAGGAAACAACGAGCAATGCCAGCAATGTCCACCCAAAAAAGGATAGGCCGCGATGGACCTTATGCGATCGATACCAAACTAACATGGGGAGTGTAGGTAAGAAAAAGATTGCATTTTCTTTGGTGATGATGGCGATTCCGAACGCGATAGCACTGAGCCAGACAGAGTGGAGTTGCAGTCGCTTGACGCCGACAATGAAAGTCAAGCTGATCATGACCCAGAATGTCATAATATTATCCAGGAGGACCCGGCGATGATAATAAATCGCTAGAGGCGATATGAGATAGATAAGGACGGCAATGGCGGCACCAAGCATGTTGCCGGATATAATCCGTATAATACGGTAAAGTAATACAACGGTTACCATATCGAGCACTAACATAAAAATACGACCAGAATATAAACCGGAGCCAAAGGTATTGAACCCTCCAGTCACGACGCTCCAGAACGCAATAAAGATCCAGCCGAGCGGTGCGTGATCATACCAATAGGTATAGGGGGCCAATTGACCCTTTGCGACCACGGCCCACGCTTGTGACATATACGTCCCTTCATCATTTTCAAAATATGGATAATGAAACATGTTATAGCCATGGGTTGCGGCACATACTATCAACAACAAGACGATGACAAGACTTTCCCAGGTAAAGATACGCCGGAAGAATCCAGCAGGTTTCAAGATCGACTGATCAGGGGTAAGTAAAAATTCCGTGGCAATTGCTGCATCCGTATTTTCCTCAAGGATTGCAATGGCGGTAGGGTCGGCTACACGCATCTCACGGGTGGGAAGATCGCGACGAATAGGGGGTTGTGACATATTGTCCTCCTCAAACATTCCGCTTTGCATCAAAGATGGCAAAATGCATCAAGCGCGGTGTGCTCCTGCATGTGAGGTTTTTTCCCAATCACTTTTCCCCATGAGTTCCCTCCAGGTTGCTCGTAAGGCACTGACTCCCTGCAATAGTTGATAGGGAATGAAAGTAATAATCAGTACGATCAGATCCCAAAGTGAGTAGCGCAGTTTATATTCGCGGGCGAAAGCTATCAGGCCATAGACTGAGAGGAACGCCTGGCAAATGAGTCCGTACAGGGGAATGAACGACAAAATCGCTATCCAGACCGAGAGCTTGATCAGAATGCCAGCAAGGATCATCACCGGTGTGACCAATAAGATTGCCGCGAGAAACCACGGGTAAGAAAAGATGTAGATCGCGAGCATGCGTTGTTGAAAACCGGGCAGCTTTCTCCATGTACCTCTGAATAAGATCTGTAAAAAGCCCTGGTGCCAGCGTGTACGTTGTTTGATAAACTGGCCGATGCTCTCGGGAGTCTCTTCTCGCGTTGATAAGTGAGTATCATAAAAAACACGGATAGGTTCACCTAAGGCACTCAGTTGCAGACCAATCTCGGCATCCTCTGTCAGACAGTGCTCATTCCATCCGCCCACTTGTTCTAACAGTTGGCGAGAAAAAAAGACGGTATTGCCACCAAGTGGGACGATCTGTTTTGCCGCCTGGAAATGGAGACGACTCTTGAACCAGTAGAAATATTCCAGACAATTATGCGCAGAGAACCAATGGTCACGAAAATTCATTAATTGTACTCCCCCCTGCACAATATTCACTCCTTCCTCAATGAGGATGGTGTTGACGACGCGAAATAGGTCAGGAGAGACATCATCTTCTGAATCGAACACCGTAATAAAATCATGCGTACTCTGGCGCAATCCAACATTCAGACCGTGAGGTTTGTTAATAGGGCTATCACTAAAGGTAAGAACGCGATTACGTGGGGATCCGATATCGTTGAGAGCCTGTTGTGCCGCCTGGATGGTGAGTTCATCACTGACATGACAGATAACGAATATTTCTTTGAGCACATTGGGATAATCAGTGTTCCATATTTGGGCAATAGTGTGTCCAATGACCTTCTCTTCATCTCTCGCTGGCAGCAGAATTGAAAAACTATATTTTGGCGGCGCGAGATGTGACGGTGGTTTACTTAATGCAAGTCGTGAGGTATCTTCCCAACTATACAGCATCAATTGTGCAGAAAAAAATGCTTGCACGGCCAGTATCAGGGAAATAACCGCTATAGCAATAGAAATTCCTGTTATCATCATGACCTCTACATGCTGGTAACCATTGCCGTAGAGGGGCCTTCCTCTAACCTTTAGACGACATTGTCTATGCAATACCTCGGCATGGATTGTCGATCTCTTATACTAGATCCAGTGAGTGCATGGTTCAACTTTGTTTGAGTCTTTGGACCCTGGCGACCTAGCACAAGAGCGATTATATGACCGCTACGTGCATGCGTCAACCGATTGAAGAAGCTTTACCTGAAAATGGTACTTTTGGTATAGTGTGTCTATTATGTTCAATTGAGACAGGTAGCTTCAGCGTCGGGAAAGTACGCATCCTGTCTGTTTGGGGTAAGAAATATCAATCCATGCCAGAAGAACAGATAATCTGAAATGCTCAAATGGTTTCGTGAGATGAATGATTTTATGCAAATGTACTAAAAAGTCTGAGAACAGCCTCTGTGCAGAAGGAAACCGGTAGCGGGCGCATGAGATGCCTACCATCAGCCGCGAGATCACCATCGATCTCGCTGCTACAGCGATGTTCAACTTAGCCTATCCTGCCTCGATAAGGTGCGGTAAGGCATCGCAGATGCCATTAATGAGCGAGTGATGATCGCACCCTAAAAGAAAGCGAGGATGTGGCAACAACACAGGGCCCCCATTGCCCATGTAGTCACCTACAGCGTTATTTTTTAGTTCCAAAGTGCTATTTGTTGCTGTCAAGCGCTACATATGCTATGTTAACAGAGCAGCTTTGCGCTTGTACGCTTGTTTATTAACCACAAGCATATCTCCGCCCTCTACGATTATTCATTCTCATCTTCGTAGAATAGGCGGATACAAGGAGATCTTTTGTGTCACATAATCAACGAACGATGCTTAGGTTGACGCCGGTTGTTGCATTCGTGATTATTTTATCAATTCTTCTTGGCTTCAGCGTCATACATCAGCATCCCAATGTGATTGCATCTAAATATGCAGTAACTCCGCCGTTTCCCTATAACAATAACGGTATTACGAACGATGGGAGTTCGACTACAGGCAGTTTTGACAAATATCAATATACGTATTCAAATAATGCCCTAACCAATAACGGGTTCGGCTCCTCCGCGCAAGTAACCGTCCAGGGCACCACATTTAACTGGCCAAATGTTGCAGCAGGAACGAATGATAATTGGCAAGCCTCTGGACAGGTAATTCCGTTGACTACCTCAGGTACTTTGGGTTTCCTGGGCGCCGCGTCCAGTGGTCCTTCTTCTGGTACCGCAACAATTACATATACTGATGGATCGACCCAATCTTTTACCCTGGCATTTAGTGATTGGACCCTCAACGGTGGAACTGCAACCATCATTGCGGCAGATACTCTGGCGACAACGATGACCTATCGAAACAGTCCCTATGGGAAACAGACGATCAATACGTATGTATTCTATACTTCAGTCCCGCTTGCAGCCGGTAAAACCACCCAGAGCGTGACACTACCGACTACTGTCTCAGCTGGACAATTGCATGTATTTGCCATAGCTGGTGGGCCAAACATAGCCACGACAAGCACACCCGTGACGAGCACACCTGTGACGAGTACACCTGTGACTATTGTCCCCACAGCGACGAGTGTCACGACCACATCGGTGGCATTCAACAATGAGGGCATTACGCCCGATACCTCACCAGGTTCAGGGAATTTTGACACCTGGGGATATAGCTACTCGAGCAATGCGCTGGCCACTGATGGTTTTGCATCTGGCACCTCGGTGACGAGCAATGGATTCGTGTTTAATTGGCCAGCGGTGGTGGTCGGGCAACCAGACAACTGGCAAGCAGCCGGACAGGTTATTCCCGTGACCGCAACGGGAACGCTGGGAATCCTGGGAGCTGCTACCAATGGTCCTTCGACTGGAACCGCCACGGTTACTTATACGGATGGCACGACCCAAGCGGCCTCGCTGACCTTCAGTGACTGGACCCTCAATGGCGGAACTGCGACAGTTCAGGCGGGCGATAGTATCGCGGCCACGATGCCCTATCGTAATGGCGCTGCTGGGAAACAGACGGTCAATACCTATGTGTTCTTCACTTCCGTTGCCCTCACCGCGGGGAAGACCGCGCAGAGTGTGACATTGCCAGCGACTGTGAATACTGGACATATCCATATCTTCGCCGTTTCTGGTACAGTAAGTTCA
Organism: Ktedonobacteria bacterium; assembly: GCA_027459705.1. GTDB lineage: Bacteria > Chloroflexota > Ktedonobacteria > Ktedonobacterales > JACDGC01 > DAIDHM01. The sequence continues at coordinate 16,660 of DAIDHM010000102.1, forward strand.
CTTTCTCCCACAGCAACGCCTCTTGCCCCGACCCCAACTGTGGTAAGCGCTTCATCCCCTCGCAACAATGAGGGGATCTCGCCTGATAGCTCTCCAATTTCAGGGAATTTTGATGGGGCGGGTAATAGTTACTCAAGTGGAGCGCTCACAACGGCAGGGTTTGCCTCAGGGACGCAGATTATAAGTAACGGATTTGTCTTTTCCTGGCCTACGATTGTTGCTGGAAGTTTCGATAACTGGCAAGCCGCTGGCCAGACAATTCTGGTGAATGCCACAGGGACTCTGGCCTTTCTGGGTGCAGCGTCTTATGGTCCTTCTTCGGGACAAGCGACTATCACTTACACAGATGGCACCACGCAGACGTTTACCTTAGCCTTCAGCGATTGGACCCTTAATGCTGGCGTGTCGGCACCGCTTGCTGGGACGAGCATCGCGGCAACTCTCCCGTATCGCAATACCTCTGTCTATCGAGACTACTCGAAAACCTTCCTATTCTTTTCTGATGTGCCCCTTACGCCTGGGAAGACAACGACGAGTATCACCTTGCCCGCCACTGTTACCGCAGGTCAATTGCATGTCTTCGCAATTTCTGGAACGCCTAGTACCCTTACGCCAACGGCAACCGCGATTCCGCCGTCACCTACTGTAACGGTCGCAGCCCCAACACCTACGGCGTCCAATGCGAACGACTGGACAACCTATGGCTTTGGGCCTGACCACACTTTCAATAATCCCAATGAGACTACGCTCAGTGTGGCGAGTGCACCGTCTCTCCAATTACAATGGACTGGTTCTGGTCCAGAAGGTATAAGTGGACAGGCAATAGTAGTGCAAGGCAGTGTGTATTGGGGGTCGTGGGACGGATTTGTACACGCCGCTACATTAGCTGGTGCGCAGTATTGGGCGACCTATGTTGGACAAAATAATGTTGCTACCTGTCAGCCTCCTTCTGCTGGTGTTGCGGGCACGCCAACTTTTGGCACTGTCAATGGCACTAATGCTCTCTTTATTGGCGGAGGTGATGGTAAACTTTACGCTCTCAATGCGCAAACTGGCGCTATACTCTGGTCAACTCAGTTGGGCAATACCGCGAATGGCGCATTCATTTGGGATTCGCCAGTTATCGCCAATGGAAATATTTATATTGGTCTCTCGTCATTCGGTGATTGTCCAGTTGTGCAAGGCCAGCTTTTCAAGATCGCCAGTGCCAACGGCGCGATTCAGAATACCTTCAATATCGTCGCCAATGGATGCCTTGGAGGAGGGCAATGGGGCACACCTACAGTTGATGTGGCACAAGGTATTGTATATGTAGCTACAGGAAATGCGGATCCTTCCTGTACAAACGAGCCATATGCGCAGGCGGTAGTTGCGCTCAACGTTTCCAATTTGTCTGAGATTGCCGCCTGGCAAATCCCAACTGCTTCAGCTCAGGCGACTGGAGATGCTGATTTTGGAAGCACACCTACGCTCTTTACTGCTACTATCAATTCCGTGGTGACCCCGATGGTTGGTGTGGTCAGCAAGGATGGAGCATTTTATGCCTTCCAACGCGTGACAACTGCTTTCACTGGTGTTTGGGCCCCCCTCTGGACGGATGCGATTGCGAATGCTGGCGATTGTCCTGATTGTGGCGGCGGTAGTATCGCCCCTGCGTCCTATGATGGCACGAACCTGTACATCGCCGGTGGAGACGTGACAATCAATGGGGTTGCCTGCCAGGGGAGCTTGAGTGCAGTGAATCCAGCGACTGGCGCGTTTGTGTGGCAACACTGTTTTACAGATGGTCATGTATTAGCCGCAGTGACGACTGCGAATGGTGTGGTCATTGCGAGTAGAGGATCGACCTTTGGTGTGTACAATGCTGCAACAGGCGCGTTGTTGTATCAGTACACTGATTCTACCCCCTACTCAACTTTTTATAGCGCTGCTACGATCTCCAATGGCCGCATCTATATAGGGAACTTAGATGGTAATTTATATGTTTTTGGATGAGGTGAATCAACAGACAGGGAGTACGAAGGGCAACTCAACCGGATCATTTTGGTCCCCCTCAGTTGGGTTCGCCTTACTCTCCTCTTTTCATATCTCGGCTGGGCGGTAGAACCCTGATCCATGCAAGGTGAAGCTACATCTCCGCATGGCGCGATTGCCTTGGAGTCCGGCGTGGCTGACCCTAGTGCTGAAGAGACATAGCGGCTAGGAAGCCGTCGGAGTGTGGTGCCCATACAATATCGTGTCCAGGGCAGTCCCTAGTACTTTTGTGGTGACGCCAGATGTGAAAAAGCGCCATGCCAGGCGATGTCCCGCTTTGCTGTTGCTGGATGTGCTATACTGGGCCAGATTCGTGTGTAATTTCCTCGTTCACCTGGCCGACGCGGGACACCGTCGGCAGCGCGCAGCATTAGGGAGCGGAGCATGGCAAGACGCGGTCCACAATGGGATGATGATCCGTATGACGCGCCGAGGCGTGGCGGAGCGAACCGGGGCGACAACGGCGGTGGAGCGAACCGGGGTGACAACGGCGGCGGAGCGAACCGGGGCGACAATGGCGGTGGAGCGAACCGGGGCGACAACGGCGGTCAGCCACCCGTCGTCGATGACTTCACCGAGATGCTCTATGAAGTCCAGGCCCTGCAACAAGAAGGCCGCATTGATGAGGCAATCGAACTCTGCGAAGAGATCGTCGCTTCCGACGGGCGGCCTGACGCGCGCTATTACCTCGCCTGGATGTACCAGGAAGAACACCTCTGGGATAGCGCCGTTGAGCATTATATGGCCCTGTTGGACGACGCGGACTACGCGCTCTCTTGCTACTATGCCCTAGGCCAATGTTACCGCGCCAAAGGCGACCTCAAGAATGCTGCGCGCTATTTCGATGAGGCGGTCGATCGGGTCAACCTGGACCAGTTGAACCATGATGAAGCCGAACAGTTGATACAGCTCTGCGATGAATCGGCGCAAACCCATTTCGAGCTAGGCAATATCGACGCCGGCGAGACAGTCTATAGCGCGCTGCTGGGATTCCTGCGCAGTCGTGGTTGGCAAGACCGTGTGGCTCAGGTAGATCGCATGATTGCTGAGCATGGCCTCCCACCCGCAACGCCCTCTGGCCGTGTCCAGGCGGTGTCACCGCCACGTCCGAATGCTTCTGGAGTCCACCAGGTGCCACCGGTGCCGGTCGAGTCAAATAATGGCTCGGGCTTCCTGACCGATCATCCTCCGGCCGTTCAGCCGCCGCCGCGGCCCGGCGCATCGGGTGTGCACCAGGTGCCGTCGTCGATGCCGCCCCCGGCGATGCCTCCGCCTCCGGGCATGAGCGGACCGCCTTCGCGGGTGATGCCGACTGTGCCTCCGGCGATGGCCGGGACGGCTGGACCACCGCTGCGTCCGGGTGTCGACCCTATTATCCCATCGAATATCGCGCCACCCAGTCTGCCAGAGCCACAGCGTACCCAGGTTGTGCATGCTATGCGCGAGATCAACAATCTGATATCGCACGGGCTCTATACCGCTGCGATTGAGGAATGCCTCCGGGTCATCGAGATCGCCCCGCAATATCTGGAAGCGCATCAAGCGATGGCGGAGATCTATGTCCATCAGGGCAAGATCGATCTGGCTTTTACAAAGTACAACATTCTCATCAAGACCTATCTGATCAATGGCCGGGTGGATGATGCGATCGCGACCTATCGCCGGATGTTGCAGCTGGAACCGAATAATTTCAACTATCGGGTTCAGCTCATCAATTTGCTGGCGCAACACGGCCGCGCCGAAGAGATGCTGCGCGAACGGGTGGCGGCGGCTGATTCCTTCCTGAAGCTGGGCTATCCGGATCGCGCTATCGAGCAGTTCGAGCAGGCGTTGGTTGCCGCGCCGAATGATCTCGAACTGCGCCAGAATTATGCCCTGGCGCTGATCCGCGCCGGTAAGGTCAGCCAGGGCCTCAACGAGTTACAACGCTTGCTACAGGTAGATCCGGCCAATACGCTGGCGCTGGCGCGCTGGCAGATTGTGCTCGCTTCTGGCGCGGGAATATCCAATAATGGCGCGCTCGGCGTTTCGGGCGTGCGGATGGTCGGCGGCGAGGCCAGCAATCGCGTTGCGGCGTTAGAGGTGCTCAGCCGCCTGGCGCGTACCCTGCGAGCCGAACACCAGCGCAGTGTGGAAGAGGTCGTCCGCGAGTATCTCACGCAGATCGATCTGACTCCCACCAACGGCGACCTGCGCTTTGCTCTGGCGGTGGTCTACCACGCCGCGAATCGTCCGGCGGAGGCCGTGCAATACTATCAAGGAACCCTGGCGACGCCTGGCATTGAAGTCCTGGCCCGCGTCGGAGCCGCTATGGCCTCGTTGGCAAATAACGATCCTACTGTGGCGGTCCAGCATCTGGAAGAGGCGCTGGCCACCGTGCGACGCGCGCCGATTGCGCCAACGCTCTGGGCCGCGCGCCCGCGTCTGGACGGTGAGGATGCTCTGGCTCCCGATGTCGAGATTACCCACCTACTCTCGCGCGCCTACCAGCGATCGAACCCTGGCGCCGGTCTGCAGCCGGGTCTCATGGGGGGAAT
>DAIDHM010000113.1 GCA_027459705.1 Ktedonobacteria bacterium
GTGGAGCGCGATACCGCATCAACCCGCTCGGCCGGGCGGGTTGATGCGGTATCGCGCTCCACCATGTCGACGGTTCTGCTATCCGCAGACCGGCGCGGGCTCGCTGGCGAAGAGCGCCTGGTATGAATTTTGCAAGTCGTCCTGAAGGACCGTCGCGGTGCCGTTGGTCGTCAGGTCGAATTCCTGACTGAGGACGCAAGTCTTATAGGCCCAACCCTGGGGTAGCTTCAAGCGAGTTCCCAGTGTCGCCAACTGATCGATGGTCAGTTGCGGATCGACAATCTGTGCATCTGTCTGCATGATATAGGTCTTGCCGGAAGGCGCGACCAATTCATAGATCTGACTCCCAGCGAAATAGTTATAAACCGTATGGCGGTCAACCGTGTTCTCGGAATAGTTACCGCTGGTATTTGGCGTCCACAGGTATCGTGGGATCGTCGCCCGTTGGATGAATTGCAGGCTACCAACCTGGATGACCTTGCCATGAGCGGAATTGTCGCTCCCATGAATGCCGTCCAATACCCAGTGGCGCGGGCCATTCAGGACGACCAAGGTCGCGCCATATTGCCTGGCAAGGGCTTTCGCACCAGTGTTCTCAATCGCCGCCCAGGCATCCGCCGGGCATTCATTGGCCGTCAGCGTGTTATACACCTCAGCGTTGAGCTTGACGCCCCATTGAAAAATCGGAATGAATTCGCAGTATGGGTAATCTCGCAGATCCGTTGGCAAGGTAACCGTCTGGGTACGCGGACTGGCAGGCATGGTGCCATATTGCGGTGGGTAAAAGGCGAGCACAGCCACAGCGACCACAATGACCGCCAGTATCCCAAGGCCAATCCAGGTGAGAATCTTTCGCACAGAATATCTCCTGCATGTTGCACAATAGTGCAGAATATGTCACAAGCGGTTGCATCTTTAAAAATCAACAAGTTGTTGATATCTACGTTGCGTTGATATTCTAAGGGACCAGGATCTGTGGCGTCAAGAGGTGAGGCGCACTTTGTGACCGAGCACACACTGGTAGGGGTGATCTGACCTGATTGGTTGTGCCTGAGGTTAATAGGGTCGAGTAAAATGCGTAACGCCACATGCACTAATATATGTTATAATCAATCTATGGCAAATGGAACTGATATGCATTGTTGCTTAGCTCGTTTCCAAAATGAGGAGCTGAACTCACCACCCATCCATATGAAAGGAAAAGCATGCCAACCCACATACCAACGTACCAGCGTATCAAAGAAGTTTTACGGACCGAGATCGACAATGGCCATTTTCAACCCCATCAACGCTTTATCACGCAGCAAGAAGTGTGTGTACGGTTCGGGGTAAGTCGGATTACCGCTGACCGCGCAATTAACGAATTGGTGAGTGATGGCTTAGTTTACCGGAGACGCGGCCATGGCACCTACGTATATGCCCAGCCTGTGGCAAGCGCAGTCGACCTTGTGAGAGCCCCCGAGCGGGACACGATTGCCTGTGTCATGAGCTATATCCACAGTGGCCATTCTCTGGCTTTGATGAAAGGGGTAGAGCGAATGTGTCGCGAAACAGATCACCCTTTCTTGCTTTTTAACTCTGATGAATCTGTCGAGACAGAGCGTCAGAATGTGCAGCGCGCCCGCGAGGCGGGTGTTTCCGGCCTGATCGTCTATCCGGTGGATGGATTCAACAATGCTGACTATTTTACCGATATTCAACACGAAGGAATGCCGATGGTGATGGTCGACCGCTATTATCCTATGATCCCGACCGATATCATCGTACCTGATAATGTCGACGCGGGATACCAAGTCACGCGCCATCTGCTGGCCCGGGGCCATCGCCATATTGGTGTTCTCTGGTCTGATATCAACTGCACCAGCGTGCAGGAACGTTTAATCGGATATCGTCGTGCTTTGCAAGAGGCTCAGGTTCCGATCGAGCCCGAACTATCCGCCCTACGCCACTACTATTTCTTACCCGAAACCGACCGCCTAGCGATTCTCAGCCAATGGCGCTCGCTGGTAGATCCACCAACCGCGATCATTGCTTCCAATGGTCGCGTCATGATGCGCCTTGTGCAAGATTTGATGACCTTGTCGGGTGAGATGGGGGCAGAGACCACGTTGGCAAACCTGGATAGCACTGACCCCGAAATAATCGTACCCTTTGCCGAGGTCCAGACGCTGTTGCCATCGTTCGCGATGGGCTACCAGGCGGCACAACTTCTCATCAATCGTCTTGGCGGCCAGGATATTTCCCCACCCCAACATCGCATCATGCCAGTAACTCTCGCTTATCCTTTGCGCTTCATCATCTCAAGGCCCGCTGCGGTCTCCTGATTGTTCTCGTATGCGTCATTGTTCCACTGCAAAATTCCTGGTCGCGAGCGATGACCAATCCACCGTGTAGAGACAATATATGGGTCTGATCAGCAATTCGTGAATATATATGCCATATCATACAGAAAACACTTGCAAATGCCGCGTTTATATGTTATATAAAGCATATCAATAGCGCACGAAGCGTAAGCATCGGGAGGCGAGACAGATCTATGGGACCCTACACGATTCTGGTTGTGCCCCATACCCATTGGGATCGCGAATGGTATGTCCCTTTCGAGGTATTGCGCTTTAGTCTGGTTCGCTTCATGGACGAGTTGATCGCGCAAATGGAAGAAGATCCCGCGCTCCACACATTTCTCCTGGACGGTCAGGTGATCCTGCTGGAAGATTACCTCGCCATTCGCCCTGAGCAAGCCGCGCGATTACGCACATTGATACAGGCAGAACGGCTGATCATCGGTCCCTGGTACATTCAACCTGATGAATTCCTCGTCTCGGCGGAATCGTTGGTCCGCAATCTCCTCAAAGGATTACGGTACGGAGCAAGTTTTGGCCCGGTGATGCGGGAAGGATACATCCCCGACACGTTTGGCCACATTGCGCAATTACCGCAGATCTTGCGGGGATTCGGTATCGGCACCTTCTACTTTATGCGCGGACTCGGGGCAGATCTTGAGGAACTGCGCGCGGAGTTTTGGTGGGAGGCACCGGATGGATCGCGGGTACTTGCCCATTATCTTTCCGAGACGTATTCAAATGCCGCAATTCTCCACCCCGATCCCGATCAGATGATGCTCCATCACGGGCAGAATACCCATTATGATTCTTATACGGAATTGCGCGCCAAACTGGCAAAATACAGCAGTGGGTCGACACTCCTCTTCATGAATGGAGGGGATCACCTCCTGGCTCAGCCCAACTTTAGTGCGGCAATGCATGGGTTAGAGGACAAGGTGCCTGACCACCTGCACAATAGCACCTTAGCGGAATTCGCGCACCAGGTGCTTGCCACGAAACCCAATCTTCACACGCTGCAAGGCGAGCTGCGTTTTGGGCGTTACCATCCAATTCTGAAAGATGTCCTCTCGACGCGGCTCTACTTGAAACAAGCGAATGCCGCGGCAGAAGCTTTACTTGAAGGTAGGGCGGAACGTTTGGCTACCTTCATGCGAGTCACCGGGGACGACCACCTGACCGCGTTTCTCCACCATGCCTGGGCGGAATTGTTACGCAATCACCCGCATGATTCCATCTGTGGTTGTTCGGTCGACGCTGTCCATCGCGAGATGTTGACACGCTTCGCCCATGTCCAGGAAGTCGGCAAGGCGATTATCGAAGATGCCATAGGAACATTGGCAGCGCGAGTTGCGCCGATGGTACCCGATGATCAGATACCCATAGTGGTCTTCAATCCTTCCACATGGACGCGCTCTGGTATGGTACAGGTCGCGGTCGCACCTTATCTCCATCTGCCGCTGGGGCAACGCGTCTATGATTGGGAAAGTCAGGCCACTGCGATTCATCTCGACGACTACGAACTAGTGGATAGTTCCGAGCAACCAGTTGCATGGCGAAGTGTCGGCACGCAACTGGCCAGCCTGGACGGGCTCCACCGCAGGAAAAACATGCAGCAGGTGCTGATTGATTTCGCTGCGACCAATGTCCCGCCCTTAGGGTTTCAGGTCTATCGCCTCCAGCCGAAAGCACATTGGAACCTCATGGCGGACAGATCTTCCATTGCCGAGGATAACACAATCGCCAATGAGTTTCTGCGTGCTACCGCCAGTAGCGATGGCGTGCTTCGTCTGACGGATGTGTCCACAGGCCACGTCTATTCCGGATTACATGTCTTCATTGACGAAGCCGATGCTGGCGATGAATATACATTTTGTCCATTACCCGCAGGTGACCACATCAGTTCCCGTGGATCACACTGGCAGATCCAAGCGGATCCGGTCAAGAACACGCTCACGATTCAAGGAGTACTGCGTTTGCCAATTGGCCTCACTGCGGACCGGACTGCCCGCGCCTCTGTATTGGTAGATTGTCCCATCACGACAACCGTACAGCTTGTGCAAGGTTCACGAAGGGCCGATATCCACATAACCCTGGAGAATTTGGCGCGTGACCATCGACTACGCGTCCAATGCGCGAGTGGGTTTAGTGAGGTCACACAGTCCATGGCGGAGACGGCCTATGGGGTCATCACGCGGCCAACTACCCCTGAAGCGAGCGTCGGATGGCGCGAACAAACCTCATCGACCTATGCCCAGAAGCGCTTTGTTTGCATTGAAAGCGCGGGACATGGCCTTGCGATCTTGAATCTCGGATTACCTGAGTATGAGGTCACTCCCGATGGACAGATCGCGCTTACCTTGTTGCGGGCGGTGGGATGGCTCTCACGTGATGACCTGACGACACGTCCCGGCGCGGCAGGTCCATCGTTCGCCACCCCTGATGCACAGTGTCTGGGCGTTCATGAATATGACTACGCCATTATGCCATATCAAGGGACGTGGGCCACGGCCCAGCTGTTTCAGGAAGCTGAAGCGTTTGTCGTTCCCTTCGTGGCTCAAGCTGTGCAAGGAGTGCGCCAATCACCCAGCAATGGACTCCCCTTCACTTCACTGCTGGCCATTGAACCAGCCGAGATTGTCCTGAGTGCGCTCAAACCAGCTGAGGACAATACCGGGATCATCATTCGCGTCTTTAACCCTTTATCAGAGGCGCGAACCGCGACCCTCACGCTTGGCTTCCCAATCCTCAACGCCTGGTATACCAATCTCAATGAGGAGGCACTGCCTGCGGATGAACAAACCTGCATTGTGACCGAATCCATGATCCACATTTCTTTGCATCCAGGCCAGGTCCGGACCATCGCCGTCATGTGGCATTGATCCAGGGCAGGCTCCAGTCAGAACTGCGCGAAGGCAGCATCGTTGCCATGCTCGCCGCAACGTAAAGCGACCGAGCATACGTTCATTGCGAGAGCAGCAAAGGAGCATCGTCGCTATGTATTCATCCTCCAATCTCAGCCGTCGTCAATTGTTGCGTATAGGGGCTGTGAGTGCATTGGGTATTGCTGGGGCAGATCTCTTGGCGGCCTGTGGCGGGTCTTCCAGCGCGGGTTCCAGCATTCCTTCCAGCTTCAGCTGGGAAGCGATTCCACCGTATTCACTGCAATCAACGGATCCGAAACGCGTCAGCTACATTCAGAGTGCGATTAACGCCTGGCAGCAAGCACATCCCAAGACGACCATTAGCCCCATCGTCGCATCATCGGATGAGACAGCGGCCAATGCGCGGCTCCTCTCAGAGTTCTCCCAGTCGCGTGGGCCAGATGTGGCGATGATCGATTCATACATCTTTCCTGATTTCGCCCAGTTCGCACAGCCAATTGATGCCTATCTCGCGGAGAATGGTCTATCGGTCAACGATTTCTTCCCCTTTGCTCAGAAAGCTATGAAAAATAGCAAAGGGCAGACGATTGGCCTTCAGTTCACAACCGATGTCCGCTTGATGTTTTATCGCAAAGACCTGGTTCCCACTCCGCCTGCATCGTGGAACGATGTGTTCACTATCGGTCAACAAGTCAAACAGGCTGGCTATGCCGCCTATCTATTTCCGGCTGGTCGCGGTGAAGCGACCTCGACGACCGGTCTGCTGCCTTATTATTGGGCACAAGGGTATGATCTGTATGATGCAAACAATACCCTCCTCATCAAGACCGATCCCGGTAAGACGGCCATGCTGAACGCCTTCCAGTTCATCCAAAATCTCGTGCAGCAAGGCTTGACCCCAGCACGCGTGACACAGTATAAAGCAGAGTCAGACCTCAATAGTGAGGCCGCTTCCGGAAAAATCGCGATGTTTTTAGGCGCGAATTTTCAGGTGCCGCAACTGGCGCAGATCATCGGATCGGACAAATTCTTTGCCGAATGGGGTGTCGCACCGATTCCTTCAATGGACGGGACCAGTCATGCCACTACGTCTGGCGGATGGATCTGGGCGACTTTCACGAAGGATACCGCCAAGCAACGAGACGCAATCAATTTCGTCAGTGATGCTTTTGTGAATGACGCAGGTATGGCTGGGTGGTGTAATGTTGGGGGATACCTGCCGACACGCTCCAGCATCTATACTTCATCAGCCTTCACCACCAACCAGTTCACCACGACCTTCAGTCAGTATTTGCGCCAATATGCCCACGTGCGGCCAGCAGCGCCGAGCTATCAGGCCCTTACCACCGCGCTACAGGTTGCGGTAGGATCAATTGTCTCTGGCAGCCAATCCGCTGCGGATGCGCTGACCACAGTGCTACAGCAGGTGTCATAATGGCGCGAATCCCATCTGCAATGACGAGGCTGGCCGATGTCGACCAGCCTCCTGCTTCGAATCCCAGGCCACGGTTCGCTTGGGCGAGATTTGGCAATTCTCCGTGGCCATGGCTCTTGCCATTGGCCGTGGTCCTGGTGTTTGTCTTTCTTTATCCTGTCATTGAGATCATTCGACTCAGTTTTACCAGTGCAACTCTGATCAATGAAAATACTCCTTATACCACTGGTTCCTATGCGACTATCTGGCACTCGCCAGATTTTATCTCGATGTTGCATGTCACCTTACTCTTCGTCATCTTTAGCGTGGTATTTCAAATGGCATTGGGGTTCGTTATTGCGCAGATTGTCACGATTGGCCAGCAACGCGGTTTACGTGGTACCGTAGCCACTCGTTCGGCGGTGTTAACCGCGTGGGCTATTCCTGGGGTGATTATCGGCATCATCTGGAGCTTACTATATCAAGAATCAAGTAGTGGGATTCTCAACTACCTGATTCGTCCGTTCACCCATCATGCAATTCCGTTTCTTTCTCAGCCACAAGTCGCCCTGATCTCGTTGACAGTCGCGAATATCTGGCGCGGGACGGCATTCAGTATGATTCTGATATATGCAGGGTTACAGACACTCTCCGCTGAAGTGACGGAGGCTGCCAAAGTGGATGGTGCGAATGCCTGGCAACGGCTCGTGCGCGTCACTATCCCGCAACTCGCCCCCATGCTATTGCTCAATCTGGTACTCATATTAATTGATACTTTTAATACATTTGATATGGTGTTGGCTCTGACAGGTGGTGGTCCTGGTCGCAGTACAGAGGTCATAGCGCTGACCATCTATGATCAGATCTTCCAACAACTGAATCTTGGCATCGGGGCGGCCTATGCCGTCGTTCTCCTGACGATTAATCTCGTCATGACAGTAGTATATATTCGTTTGGTCGAACGTAGCGGACAGGGGAGGGCATGATGTCTCAAATTTGGCGACAACGTCTTACCGATTGCGCGATTTATCTCGCGTATGCGGTGATTATCATCTTTTTTCTCTTCCCGGTCTTCTGGGTATTCTCGCTCTCACTGCGCACAGTTCCCGAACTATACGCCTCCCCTCCAATTTGGTTTCCATTGCATCCTCAGTTCCAGAACTATACGTTCGTCCTGCACCAGACACCAATCGGCGGCTACCTGATCCATTCGTTGATCATTGTCACTGCGACGATTGCGGTGGTTTTGGGGATCGGCATCCCGGCCGCCTATGCGCTTTCCCGTTTCAGATTTCGCTTATCACGCTCGGTACTGACGGCCATTCTGGTCTGTCAGATGATCTCGCCTGTGGTGATTGTCATTCCGCTTTACCACTTTCTGTCGATATTAAACCTTTTGAATAACTATGCCGCACTTATTCTCGTCTATAGCGCGTTGGCGCTCCCGTTCTCCACCTGGTTTTTGAAAGGCTTTCTGGATGCCGTTCCGCACGAACTCGATGAATCAGCCCAGATCGATGGTTGCAATCGATTCCAGACATTGCGGCGTGTCGTTTTGCCGCTGGCCATGCCTGGTATTACGTCGGCAGCGATCCTGGTCGCCGTGCTCAGTTGGTCACAGTTTGTGGTCCCGTTTATCCTGGTCGACGATTCGTCGATTTATCCCGTAACCGTAGGCTTGGTGAACCTCCAGTCAAACTCTGATGGGATTACCCTGCAATATCTGGCGGCAGGCAGCATGATCGCGATTATCCCAGTGATGATCGTCTTTATCTTTTTACAACGATTTATTGTCAGTGGCCTGACAAATGGTGCGGTCAAGGGATAATAGTTACGAACAGGTGTGGTGATCGTTGACGATCAGAACTGATTGGTTGTACCCGAGGCCCAGAGGATATGGTCGCTGGCGCTATAGAGTACCAGGTTTCCATCGTTCTGTACGGCGAGTTGATCACCGGGATTCCCTTGTGTCGCGCTGTTCCAGTGCGGGGTCCCACTAATGTCGTAGACGACCAGATTCCCGTCACTCTGAACAGTGACATAGGGGTCCACGATGCCCACAGTGTTGCTGGCCCAGAGCGCGATGCCGCTCCCAGCGTCATTGATCTCATAGAGGACAAGGTTTCCATCCGTCTGCATGATCAATTCATCAGCATGATTACATGAATAAAGTAGGGGCAGCATATTAGAATAGCCAATGGCAGACAGTTCGCCGCCTGAGGTGAGAAATCCACACGGCGGTGAACTGATGTTCAAAGGTAATACTTTTGCAGTGCTTGCGAAGATCTGATGCATGTCATGCAGCAGGTCATTCACGTCTTTTATACCCGCGAATTGCAGAATCGCAATGAGGCTCGCAATAAGGGATATCATTGTGATGGATTGGACCAGGCAACAACCTATCGGTTTTTTTGCGCTGTTTTGTTGACGTGTCCTGTGCCATCGGAACGATCCTCCCCATCTATTACTCTATCAAATAGTCAACATAACCGCAAGGTTCATTTCTTTCGAAATAGGCCGGTTTTATTGATCATACCGGAGGATTCTAAAGTAATGGTAAAATCACGCTCATTGTCGCGTAGTTCGAGGTTGCTTCGAAGTTGGCATCACCGGATTTCATCCCAAAGTTTTTTGACCCACGGTCCCAACATTTCTGGACCATTGCCGAGCAGCAGTGAGAAGTTAGTAGCGCTCGGTAGCAGGACTCCTGCCAGCGCTTACACCACTTCTGTCAGCAAACCCCGTGGTACGCGTGGATTCAGGACGATCGCTACGGCGCCCCTGATCATAGCATCGTAAGTGCCCTAGAAGATCTGGGCTGCCATGAACTTTCGGTGCAATGAATGGTTGGCGTTAAAGTCGTCACCACAGGCAGTCGCAAAATTCCCAAAAACCCTGGCAATACTTCCGGAGCGAGCGCCTACACCATGTTCTCACTTGCTTGTGTGCAAGGTGATTGATGACTGTTTGTGTACTTTAGCGTCCCTGTCCTGTATGATATCTGTGTAGAGAAATGCATGATTCTTGAGCATGTACTTTAAGATGCCTTCCCATCGTATGGAGTGACATGACGATGAGTCTTCACCCTTTGCCATGCTGGGTGACTTTCTGGACCCCTTCCCAGTCATCCTTGGCCCGCGCTACGGGAATAGCAGGGCGACCCACCACACGACGCGAGGAGCTTGCACAATGATTGAAGAACCTATCCTCTTGGACTCCCTGATCGCCCCTCTCAACCCACCATTGACGTCCGCCGCAGATCCACTGGCGGGCGCAACGGGAGATCGTTCGCGGATGCGCGAGCATACGGATGCCTTCGCGACACTCAAACAGCAGATCAAACAACACGGCTTGCTGGAAAAACAACTGCCGTTTTATACGTTCATGATCTTGTCGGCGCTGGGTCTCCTGGGCGGGAGTATCGCGATCCTGGCGCTTGTCCACATCTGGTGGGTGCAGGTGTTGAATGCGGTCGTGCTGGCTTTCCTCTCGACCCAGTTTGGCTTCCTGGGGCATGATGCGGGGCACCGCCAAATTGCGAAATCGACGCGCATCAATGATGTGATTGGGCTGTTCCTGGGCAATTTTCTGGTGGGGATGAGCTTCAACTGGTGGTTAGATAAACACAATCGCCACCATAGCAATCCCAACCAACTCGATCATGATCCCGATATCAATATCCCGATCCTTGCGTTCTCGGCGGATGATGGGATCCAGCGGACAGGTTTCCAACGTTACATGGTCCGTCACCAGGCGATCTTCTTCTTCCCTATCCTGATGCTGGTGGCCATTGACCTGCAGGTCAATAGCATCAAGTATGTATTAGCGGGCAAAGCGAAGTATCAGGTGGCGGAAGTGCTGTTGTTGCTGGCGCACTGGGCATGCTATTTGGGTGCCATCTTCTTGCTCTTGCCCGCCTGGCAGGGCTTGATCTTCATCGCTGTCCATCAGATGCTCTTTGGTCTCTACCTGGGCACGACCTTCGCGCCTAACCATAAGGGGATGCCGATCATCGCAAGCGAGAGCAAGATGAATTTCCTGCAACAGCAGGTATTGACCGCGCGCAACGTGCACGCCAATATCTTCAATGATTACTGGTATGGTGGACTGAACTACCAGATCGAACATCATCTCTTCCCCTCACTGCCGCGCAACAAACTGAAGCGGGCCCAACGCATCATCCGGCAGTTTTGCGCAGAGCACGAGATTCCCTACTACGAGACCGGGGCGATCCAATCGTTCCGCGAGATCCTGGCGCATCTGGCCGAGGTGAGCACCATCGTGACTACTGCGGCACAGACCAATCGGGCTGGCGCATAAAACGTGAGCCACGCCGGTCACTGGCTGAGTTGGGACATCGCCGCGTCTACCAGACGTGGTGATGTCGCGATCTGTCCGCTGAAATATGCCACGTGTTAATACATGTCTCTGGTTATGGACATTATGCCTGGATTGATAGCGGCTCAGCAGTCTTTTTATATTTCAATGATGAGAAATTTATCATGTGAGTTCAGCGTAACCTCATACGTATCCATAATTATGGTCGTCCTTCCAAATTCTTAGGAGGTACTTACCCTTTATGGCATTTCCTGCCCGTCGCACCATCGTCTCCATGCTGCTCGGCATGGTTGCGCTCCCTTTCAGCCTGTGGCAGCACCACGGCGACGAGCGCTGCCCCGAAGCTGGCCGCGAACCAGACCTTGACGTTACCTAACGTCGGGGTCAGCGAGATCAGCACGTTTGATCCCGCCCTCCCCTCTGATTTGAACTCCGCTGAAGCCATTCAGCTGACTTTCTCCGGCCTGGTAGGTCTCGATCCCAAGACCCTCAATGTGGTCGCGGATATGGCGCAAGACGTTCCGTCCGTCGCCAACGGTGAGATCACCAACAACGGCTCGACGTATACCTTTAAGCTCAAACCCGGACTAAAATTCTCTGACGGTAACCCCGTCACCGCCAGCGATTTCGCGTTCTCGATCGATCGTTCGCTGGATCCACGCCTGAAATCTAACGTCGCCACGGTCTACCTCGGCGCCATCAAGGGCGCGATGGACCGCTATGCCGGCACCAATGGTGTTACGAGCATCATCGGCACCGGTGTCGTCGTCGTCGATCCTTCTACCCTGCAGATTAACCTGGCGCAACCTGTCGCCTACTTCCTCGAAGCGATGACCTACTCGACCTCTTTCGCTGTCGAGCAGAGCAACGCCTCTTTCACGAACGCCAAGTGGACCGATAACGCTGTCGGCACTGGCCCCTTCATGCTGAAAGAGTGGGTACATTCTGACCACATGACCTTCGTCCCGAACCCATACTGGTATGGCGCAAAGTCGAAGATCACCCAGATCACCATGCCGTTCATCAAGGACACCGAAGTCGCCTACAAGTCCTACAAAGCCAAAGAACTGGATATGGACGGCCTGGGCGCGACCATCACCTCGGCGGACTACGCCGATGCCAAAGCGCTCCCCAACCACCAGCTCCAGGAAGGCCCTTACCTGGAAACGAACTATGTCTCTCCCAACTGGAACATCGCACCATTCAATAACCAGGCAGTGCGCCAGGCGTTTGCCTATGCCACTGACCGCGACACGATCGCCAAGACCGTGTTGAAAGATTCGGTGTACTCCACTGACCATATCGTGCCCAACGGTATGCCAGGATACTTCGCTGGCTTGCAAGGATTGGCATTCAATCCGACCAAAGCCAAGCAGCTACTGACCTCGGTCTATCCAGATCCTACCAAGGTTCCGGCGATCACACTGACCTATCCGGACGTCGGTGACAACAAGGCCGTCGCGCTGGAATTGCAGTCGGAATACACGCAGTACCTGGGGGTCACCATCCAATTGAATGGTGAAGATTTCAACAAGCTCGTCAATGACGTGTACGGCAACAATATCCAGTTCTACATGCTGGCCTGGATCGCAGACTATCCGGACCCGCAGGACTGGCTGTCGCTGCAGTTCACGAAGAACGCGCCCAACAACACCATGAATTTTAACGACCCCAACTTCGACGCGTTGACCAACAAGGCCGACGTGGAACAAAACCAGGCCACCCGCTTCACTGAGTACAATCAGGCGGAAGAGTTGGCCGTGGATGAGGTCGCGTGGATTCCGTTCAGCCAGAACAAGAACACCTATGTGGTGCAACCCTGGGTGAGTGGCTTCACCGTTGACGCTGGCGGCTTGATCCCCGATAGCGTCTGGGCGAATGTGTACGTAACGCAACACTGAGCGCGAATCACTCGCACGACAGCGACCAGCACTTTGCGCACCGCGCAGACGCGTTGTATGCTTTGCATAGAACGCGTCTGCGATTGCATTCACGAGGTCACACATCCGCTAGCCATGTCTTCCACCCACCTCCCCACTCAGAGGAGCACCAGTATGCTGCGATTTTTCCTCCGCCGCTTGATCGGCCTGCTCTTTGTCGTCATTGGCGTCACCTTCGTCACCTATGCCATGGGTTATCTCGCCCCCAATCAAGATCCGATCGCGGCGCTCTTAGGTCAACATAATACCCCTCAAGCCTATGCCACCCTGAAGCATGAATATGGACTGGATAAACCCTGGTATATCCAATATGGCACGTTCCTGCTGAACCTCGCGCATGGCAATCTGGGTCTCTCCTATCGTTACCCTGGCCAGAGCGTGAATGATTTTATCGGACCAGCAATCGCCATCTCGATTCAACTCGGCCTCAGTGCGCTGATCCTGGCACTGGTGCTGGGGATTCCCTCTGGCATCATTGCGGCCCTGCGCGCCAATACCTGGGTTGACACATCTTTAATGAGCGTCATGCTCTTCTTCTATGCGGTGCCCGCCTTTGTGATCATCCCCTTTTATCAAGTCTTGATCGATATCCTGGTGGCCAATAATTTGCCTACATTGCCCGTTCAGGGGTGGTCCGAGGGCCTCACTTATAAGATTGTGCCAGTGGTCATCCTTGCCTTGACCAGCATGGGGTATTTCGCGCGGATCTCGCGAACCGTCATGCTGGAAGTGCTCAGACAAGACTACGTTCGCACCGCGCGTTCGAAGGGTCTCTCCGAACGACGGGTGATCTATCTCCACGCCTTCCGCAATGCCCTGCTCCCACTGCTCTCCGTCATCGGCCCATCGCTGGCCTTTTTGGTCAGCGGCGCCTTCGTCATCGAGGATCTTTTCAATATCCCCGGTGTGGGCGGCGCCGCGATCCAGGCGGTCGCCAACCGCGATTGGCCGGTCCTACAGGGGACGGTGGTCGTGCTGGCAGTGGCCGTGGTGATCATGAATATCGTTGTCGACATCCTCTATAGCGTGGCAGATCCACGCATTCGTATACAGTAAGCGCGGATTGTTCGCTCAAGAGGAGAGTCTCATGGATACCGATCGTTACCTGGAACCGGACACTGCCCCCACCCAGCTCACGCAGGAATACCTCATGGAAGAGTCGTTAGAGCCGGGTTTGCATTCTACCTCGCCCTGGCGCGACTCGTTTCGCCGCTTCCTGCGCGATAAGCGGGCAGTGGGCGCCCTGGTGCTGCTTGCCATCTTTATCCTGGCGTCGCTTTTTCTATTGCCGATCTACGAGCATATCGGGCCGGTGATCAGCGAACGCCATGGCTTCGTCCACATTGGACCCGCCAAGTACCACTCCCCGACCTATGTCGATAATCTGGTTGAGAATGCCCCAGCGTCTTCGCTCCACTGGTTAGGCACCAACTACGCTGGTCAGGATATCTTCGCGCGGTTACTGGCGGGCATTCAGGTCTCGCTCTTCGTCGCCGTCATTGTGGTCGGTGTCATGGACGTCGGGTTGGGAATCATCTTCGGCGTCCTCGCTGGCTACTATGGCGGCATCCTGGATACCTTGCTGGCGCGATTCACCGACCTGATCTTCGCGTTCCCGGGCCTCCTCTTCGCTGTACTGGTGACGGGACTCTTCCGTCAAGCGGCACTCGACAGGTTCGGCAATGACGGGCCGCTCTACCTGGTCGCGATTACGCTGGGTCTGACGATCTGGCCGCAGATGGCGCGCTATGTCCGCGGTCAGACGCTGTCGCTGAAAGAGCAACAGTTCATTGAGGCCTCGCGCACCATCGGGACTTCCTCGAATCAGATCATCCTGCGGCATATTTTGCCGAACATCCTCAGCCTGATCTTCGTTGCCGCCACCCTGGACATCTCCGGTACGATTATCAACGAAGGCGTCTTGAGCTTGATCGGCCTGGGGGTGCAGGCACCGGGATCGAGCCTCGGTCTCATGATTCAGGAATCGCTCGCTAATATTCCATATTTCCCGATGGAGGCGATCTTGCCATCGTTGACGCTGACGATCATCGTGTTGGCGTTCTCGTTCATCGGCGACGGACTGCGCGATGCCTTTGATCCGCGCAGCAAAGATTAACCAGTGGAACGAGGAATTATGACAGATTTACTGACCGTACGCGACCTGCATACGACATTTCATACGCGTGCTGGCGACGTGCCAGCCGTGAATGGAGTCAGCTTCACAATGCGCGAGGGTGAGACACTGGGGATCGTAGGGGAGAGTGGCAGTGGCAAGAGCGTCACGGCACTCTCGATCATGCGCCTCTTGCCAACACCGCCCGCTGAGATTACTGGGCAGGAAGTCTTGTTTGCCGGGCAAGACCTGCTGGAAATGAGTCAAGATCAATTGCGCGCCCTGCGTGGCAACAAGATGGCGATGATCTTCCAGGATCCGATGACGTCGCTCAACCCCGTCTTCAAGGTCGGCTTCCAGATCGCGGAATCTGTCCGGATGCATATGAATCTGGGTCCGCGCGATTCCTGGAACCGTGCCGTGGAGATGCTCGACAAGGTCGGCATCCCCAATGCCGCGCGTCGCGCCAACGATTATCCGCATGAATTCTCTGGCGGCATGCGTCAGCGCGTCATGATTGCGATCGCCCTCTCATGTAATCCTTCCCTGCTGATCGCTGACGAACCGACGACCGCGCTGGATGTGACAATCCAGGCGCAGATCCTCGAATTAATGCGGGCGCTCTCCAAGGAATTTCAGACAGCGGTGATGTTGATTACGCATGACCTTGGCGTGATTGCGGGGATGGCGCAACAGGTGCTGGTGATGTATGCTGGTCGCCTGGTGGAAGCGACCGATACGCGTACTCTCTTCGCCAAACCCGCCCATCCGTACACCCAGGCGCTGCTACACTCGATTCCACGGATGGACGATGCGCAGAACGAACGCCTGCAACCGATCACCGGGCAGCCGCCCGATCTCTTGAAGATGCCGGTGGGATGTTCGTTCGCGCCACGCTGCCCGAAAGCGCAAGCGCGGTGTCAGCGCGAGACGCCGCCCCTGGTCGAGGTAGGCGCGGGTCAGCGGGCCGCGTGCTTCTTTCCGTATTGAGTTTCGAGAGGTACGAGACAATGGCAGATGAGACGATGCTGGCCACCAGCATGACGACCGACGCGCTCCTCGATGTCCAGGATTTAAAAGTCTATTTTCCCATGACTGGCGGGCTGCTGCAACGCGGTGGCGCCGTGCGCGCGGTGGACGGGGTGAATTTTACTATTCGACGCGGGGAGACGCTGGGATTGGTAGGCGAGAGTGGCTGTGGCAAATCGACAACGGGCCGCGCCATTCTGCAATTGATCCCCGTCACAGGCGGCAAGGTGATCTTTAATGGGATGGATATCACCAAGCTCTCCCCCAAAGCCGTGCGCCAGAAACGCGCTGAGATGCAGATGGTCTTCCAGGACCCTTTCAGTTCACTCGATCCGCGCTATACTGTCGCGCAGATCATCGGCGAGCCATTGGTGAATTTCAAGCGCGGCAATAATCGCGAGATCGACCAGCGCATCCGCGAATTGCTCTCGACCGTCGGCCTGCCGACCAATTCGTTGAATCGCTATCCCCATGAATTCTCTGGCGGGCAGCGCCAACGCGTGGGCCTGGCGCGCGCCCTGGCGCTGAATCCAAGCCTGTTGATCGCTGATGAGCCGGTCTCGGCGCTGGATGTCTCAGTGCAAGCGCAGGTGCTGAATCTGATGGAAGACCTGCAGCAGAAACTGGGACTGGCGTACCTCTTCATCTCGCATAATCTCTCGGTCGTACGCCACATCAGCCAGCGTGTGGCGGTCATGTATCTGGGGCGCATCGTCGAGATTACGGCGAGCCGCCAACTTTATGCTCAGCCGCTCCATCCCTACACCAAAGCGCTGCTTTCGGCAATCCCGATGCCGGATCCTGTGCTGGAGGCTACGCGCCAGCGCATCGTTCTCGCCGGTGACCTCCCCAGCCCGGTGGCGCCGCCCAGCGGTTGTCATTTCCATCCGCGCTGCCCACGGGCACAGGCACTGGGGAATCCCGAACGCTGTCGACAGGAATCGCCCACATTGACGATGGCGACGCTAGATCATGCGGTCGCCTGCCACTTTCCGGAGGCTTGAGCATGCGCCAGACTCTCCCCACCCATCCGTTGGTGGCAACCTTCTCGATCGTGGGACGCGACGCGCGGACGGGCGACCTGGGAGTTGCCGTGCAATCAAAGTTCCTGGCGGTCGGCGCGGTCGTCCCCTGGGCGCGGGCTGGGGTGGGCGCCGTCGCCACCCAGGCTCTGGCCAATACGGACTACGGCCCGCAGGGCTTGAGTTTGCTGGCAGCTGGCCTACCGCCAGCGACTGTGCTGGCGCGGATGATGGAGGCCGATGACCTGGCCACGCAGCGTCAGGTGGGCATCGTCGATGCCCAGGGAGCCCACGCGACCTACACCGGCAGTGACTGCTTTGATTGGGCAGGAGGCCAGTCTGGACCCGACTTCGCCGCTCAGGGCAATATCCTGGCTGGCCCGGCTGTCGTGGCTGCCCTGGCGGAGGTGTTCGTGGCCAACGCGAGGCTGCCGCTCTGGGATCGTCTGTTGCTGGCACTCACGGCGGCGCAAGCCGCCGGCGGCGATCGGCGCGGTCGGCAATCGGCGGCGTTGCTCGTGGTGCGCGCGGGTGGTGGCTATGCCGGCCATAATGATCGCTTTATCGATCTGCGCGTGGATGATCATCCTGATCCGATTCCCGAGTTAATTCGGTTGTTAGACCTGCATAAACTTTATCTCTTCCCCTCCGATCCCGCCGATCTTCGTCCCATCACCACGGAGCTGGCCAGCGAGATCCAGACCAGGTTGATCGCGACCGGCGATCTCGCGTCACCCCCCAGTGGTCAGTGGGATGCCGCGACCCAGCGAGCGATGGAGGCGTTCGTCGGGCGCGAGAATCTGGAAGAACGCTGGAAACATCCAGGCCAGATCGATCAGGTGGTTCTGGATTTCCTGCGGCGCGCCCGCTGAACATCGCTGCATGATGTCGAGGCAAGTGTAGGTGAGCATGCACTCGCCGCTGTATTCGCGATAATGCTGTGTCTGGCAGGGGGGATAGTCCGGTTGGATCGCCGCTTTGATGCGAGAAAGCCCTGGTGGGAATGCGATTGCTGGCGATAGCGAGAGATCAGAAAGTACGCATTGGGGAGCGTTTCATCATGATTCTCGCTATTATCGTTGCGCTATTGCTCGGTCTCGCATTGGGGAGTGGCGGGATCTGGTTCGTTTTGCGGCGTCGCCATGCTCCCGACCATACGGAAGCGAAAGAGGAAGATCGCGCCGCGCGGCTCGCGCTGGCTTATGGTGACCGCTTTCAACTCTTCAAGCAATGGCAAGATGTCCTTGAGCGATTCCAACACCGGCTCGACCGCGCGCACTCGCTGGATGCGTTGACGACTGCGCTGGACGAGACGTTGCACCAGGTCTTCACGAGTAGCGGGCTGGTGTTTGCGGTTGGCGCGCTCCCGGATCTCTTGCTGCTGGATTCGCTGCTGGCCATGTCAGCGAAGAGTATTGATACGCGTCAGCCAGTGGGTGTCGTCGTCAAGCCCACTCCCTCCGCCACCGAGAGCGCTGAATTGGTGCAAGATCTCTTCGCGGCAGCGGCGCGATTGCGCGGACAAGAACACCATTGGGCACTGATCAGTGATCTGCAGCCAGGGTTACAGACTCGACTCACCCAGCAGTATCATTTTCCCGGTCTCGCGCTCATCGCCCCGCTTTTCTTTCAAGACATTGTCTGCGGCATCCTCGTGATTGCTGGTGAGCCAGCGGGTAAGACCGCGGATGTACACCCTGAGTGTGGCCGATTCGCCAATGTGTTGAGCGAAATGATCATGCTATGGCTGCGTGGGACGGCGTCCACATTGCAACACGGATCAGCCGACGCGCGATCCACCGCCCCCGCCCAGGTCATAGATCACCTGCGCCTCCTGGAATCCACCACGCTGGCAACCCAGATAGGTGGCGAGGATCATGCCATGATCGCCGAATTAGCGAACTGGGCCACGACGCTCACCGTGCCATCCACGGAATATGCGCTGCTGGCGGCGCAGGCCAGCCATACCTTGCGTCAGGTCTGTGGGGGTGATCTGGCAGTGGTGCTGCGATCCGTAACGAATCATGGGCAGACCAGCTATATGGCAGAAGCGATCGATGCCGCCCATTGGACGTGGTCGCGCCATCGTGGCTTCCAGGGCGATGAGGGCGCCA
This sequence comes from Ktedonobacteria bacterium, assembly GCA_027459705.1. Lineage (GTDB taxonomy): Bacteria > Chloroflexota > Ktedonobacteria > Ktedonobacterales > JACDGC01 > DAIDHM01. Next base: position 19,198 of record DAIDHM010000113.1, read on the forward strand.
ACGCCGAACTGCCGATCTCCGAGGACATCCTGGCCAACTGGCCCGATACGTGTATCGCGGCAGCCGTGGAAACAGGCCAGCCCGTCACGCTCACGACCAATGAGATCCACCAACACGCCCGCGTCTTCCTGAAACTGGGCATGCAAGCGTTGGCGGCCCTGCCAGCAACGGCGCGCGACGCCGAGCCCTGCGTGCTGGTCGTTGGGCGGCAATCGACCGCGGCCTTCACGAAACAGAACATCGCGCTCGCTACCATTCTTGCCCATTTTACTTCAACCGGTTTCACTAATCTGCGCCTTGCTCAGCAAGCCACGACCCTGCGGGAGGCAGCGGCGAATCACTGGAAAGAGATGTCAGCGACAACGAGACAATGTCTGGATGTCCTGATGAACATCGTCCGGAAACGCAGCGTCTTGTCGGGGACAGATCCAGAGGCCGTCGCAACCTACGGCGTGGCGATCGCGGAGCAATTGAATGCTCCCCCCCGAATGCTCGGCCACATCCGCCTCAGCGCATTGCTGGCCGACATTGGCACGCTGATGCTGCCATACAACCTGATGCGCAAAGAGAGCGGACTGACCCCTGATGAGTTACGTTTGATCCAGAGCCATCCCATGCTCAGCTGTGAGATGCTGGCAGAGCTGGATATCGTGCAAGTATTGCTCCCAATCATTCGCGCGCACCATGAGCATTTCAATGGCAATGGCTATCCAGATGGTCTGGAAGGTGGCCACATTCCGCTGGAAGCGCGCGTCATCGCGGTCGCGGACGCCTTTGTACACATGCAGATGGAACGTCCTTATCGTGCCGCGCGAACCAAAGCGGAGGCCCTGGCGATCATTGAGGAAGGATCTGGCAAACAATTTGATCCCGCCGTGGTCCGCGCGTTGCTGAAAGTTGTGCGCGACCAGGAGCAATCGCCAGGGGCAGTGGCCTGATGAGATGCGGGTTAGCTTACACGCCGACCATAGGCGACATAGAAGGGCAAATAACCCCGTCCGCGCGGTTGGCGCAACTCTTGTTCGGCCTGCGCATACAACCGATCGTAGGCTTCCTCTGCATAGATATCCATCCCGATGACACCGGCGCGCAATGCTTTGCCCACCGCCAGGCAGTCGGTGGCCGACATCGCGCCGATGTGGCCGCCAAAGTTCCCCATCGGAAAACGCACTTCGCGGACCTGAACCTCGACCAGGCCAGCAGCTTGCAACTTCTCGCCGATCGTATGGCCGAGGGTAAAATCAATGCCACGGCGCTGGCAGAGCGCCACCCATGAATCCCAGAGCGCCGTGAGCCCGGGGCCACCTTCGCGGGGATAACCACATTCCGCCAGTTCCACCCACCCACCGGGCTGGGTCACACGTACGAGCTCGTGGACAACTTCAGGCCAGCGTGCCGATGGGATCGCGGCAATCAAGAGTCGCTGATGGACAAAGTCGAAATTTCTATCGGCGAAGGGCAATCCGTCCAGGACATTACCCTGCACGAAGAGATAGTTATCGGGACGGCGTTCCACCCCATAACCAAGTGTCACTTCTTCGGTCGGAACGAGATCGACGTTGATGACATTGGCCTTGGGAAAATTCGTCGCGAGTTCCATCGCCCAACGACCGGTGCCACCGCCGACATCCAGGATGCTCAGCGGCTGTGTGATTGGTGCGGCGAAATTTCCTCGTAAGCCACTGCGTAACAGAAAATGCTGGAAATCCAACCGCTTGATCTCGCCCTCATCTTTGGGAAGGACATAGGGTGCATCCGCCAGATGACGGCGTCCACCGAAGAAGAACATACCACGTTGCGCAATCTGAGGGGTATCGGTCGCGAGAGCTGGTGCCGCCGTGCGGGCGCGACGCTGGAACCAGGGCATCGTTTTCCTCCTGCATCCGTGAAACACCGATCGAGAGACGATCTCGACGTAGCAGCAGTGTACAGGTTTTTCATGAATTGTCCAGTGGTAGGTTGCCAGGAGCTGCCAGGATCCAATGGCGCTGCATGGCCAGCGTTATGAGCCACGGGTGGCTCCGACCGACACCGAACTTTTCGGTCGTGCGCAGCTATGTAGCCACCTAGCGCGAACTTTGCCGCAATCTTTGGCAGGGGTTGGCATCACGCTTTACAGATATGCGCCACATCGAGCACTCAAACCACCGCAAACCCACCCATTTTCTCGTCACCCTGCTCTGCGGTCTGATTGCCGATGGTCTCCAACCGACCAGGTCTACCATGAGTCGCGAGCGCACCGTCGAGCTCGCGACGTACCTGATACCCACGTTAAGCAGGAGCATCAAATGTATTGACAAAGATCTCCCATTGACGGATGCTTTGTAACGCTAAGATGCCATGGATATACCAGGGATCGGGCTGCAATTTGCTGCGGACATCCTCTTCGCTTTCCGCGCGGACAATGAGCATGGCTCCGCCATCAGCTTCGAACGGTCCACCCAGCATAATGAATCCATCAGTGAGGGCATCGATAAACGCTGCATGTTCATCCCAAAAGGGTTGCTGACGCGTACGTTTGTTGCGATCACGTCCAGGGCCAGCGCTTGAGAGTACAACAAACACGTTGCTCATACAACTACCCTCCCTTTCAAAACCTGCTCATCCCTCACGGGTGGCTCCGACCGACACCGGACTTTCCAGTCGTGCGCCGTGTTGCCTGGTGAGGCGCCTGTCCGTTGGTCGCTCCCGCGTTGGGCGGCACCGCACCAGGGGATTGTAGGGCCGACGGGGTCGGAGGGTCGGGCGCCGCTACTGCGCGCTTCATCTGGTCGGCGCGGTCTATGAGTTCGGCGGCATTGCGCGCTGCCGTCGCGGTCGCCACTCCGCCGAGCATCTGGGCCAGTTCCAACGTACGCGCCTCGGTGTCCAGGTCTGTGACCGCCGTGGTGGTGCGGTCATCCTGCACCAATTTGGCGACATGCCAGTGCTGATCGGCGAAGGCCGCCATCTGGGGGAGATGCGTCACACAGATCACCTGGTGCGCGCGCGCCAATCGCCAGAGCATCTCTCCGACGATCTGCCCCGTCAAGCCACTGATGCCACTGTCCACTTCGTCGAAGATCAGTGTTGGGGTCGTGTCAGCCGCAGCGAGGATCGACTTCAGCGCCAGCATGAGCCGCGAGGTCTCGCCACCCGAAGCGATGCGCGCCAGCGGACGCGGCGGCTCACCTGGATTGGGAGCGATCAAAAACTCGACGCGATCGATGCCGGTGGGGCTGATGGCGACGCGCCGTGTGCCTTGTGACGCGTCATCCGCCGGGACACCGTCAGGATGTTCGTGGGTTGTCATGGCGACGACGAAGCGCGCTCGCCGCATATGCAACGTCTCCAGCGCTGCCTCCATTGCCGAGCTCATCCGTTCCGCCGCCACCTGGCGTCGACGCGATACATGTGCCGCCAGTGTGCCGAGCGTCGCACGGTCGCGCTCGATGCGCGACACAATCTCCGCCAACCGCTCATCACGATGCTCAATGCCCGCTAGCTCCGACCGAGCCGCATCGGCGAACGCCAGAATCTCCGGGATCCCCGCACCATATTTTCGGCGCAACCGACCGATCAAAGCCAGTCGCTCTTCGATCTCCGCGAGCCGTTCTGGGTCGGCCTCAGCACGCTCGCGCTCATCGCGCAACGTCGCGCTGATATCCTCCAGGCGATAGATCGCATCATCCAGGGCGGCCTGCGTCTCCGTCAGCGCGGGATCCAGCCGGATGAGGTCGCGCAGCAGATGCTGCGCGGTCGCCAGGATGCTGAGGGCGCCAGGCGTCTCTCCCTCATCATCGCCATTGAAGGCCGCATAGGCCGCTGTGCTCTGTTCGCGCAACTGCTCGGCGTTCGCCAACAAACGCCGTTCTCGTTCCAGATCTTCCAGCTCGTGGGGCTGGAGGTCCGCTGAGTCGATCTCATCGACCTGATAGCGTAACAACTCCGCGCGGCGCTCCAGTTCACGTTCATCACCGCGCAAACGTCGTTCCGCGCGCTTCAGCTCCTGCCAGGCGCGGACCGCCTCGCTCAGTTCCGCGCGTTGCGGTAACAGATCGCCATAGCGGTCCAGATAGTTGATATGCTGCTCGGAGCGCAACAGTTCCAAATGCGCTCCCTGGCCATGCACATCGACGAGCAATGCGCCGATGCGGCTCAGTAGCGCAATCGGCACGGCACGCCCATTGACACGCGCCGTGGTCCGTCCGCTCTGGGCGATCTCGCGCGTGATGATCAGCGTCTCTTCACCAGCGAGCGATGCATCCGCCGTCGTTAACCCATGTTCGTAGAGAAGCCGCGCCAGCGCGCGCCGTGGTTCGGGCGCATGGTCTGCTCCCGGTTGCTGCCCATCTTGCTCCTGCTCGTGCTGAGCTGTCCCGTCGTCCTCGTCAGCGGCATCTGTCACCGGGGCCTCGGCCGTCGCTCCAACATCGATCTGCGCGGCGGGGAGCCAGGGCAGGACGAATATTCCTTCGACCACCGCGCGCGCGGCGCCCGCCCGCACCACCTCCGCGCTGAGCCGGTCGCCGAGCAGCGCACCAATGGCGTCCAGCACGATCGATTTACCCGCGCCTGTCTCGCCCGTAAAGATCACCAGGCCCTGAGACAGATGCAGTCGGATCTGCTGTATGATGGCGAAATCAGTGATGGTCAACTCCTGGAGCATGGCTCACGCATCCAATTCAATAGCACCGTGCCGTACCATCGCACTGTGCCAATCCAGTTTCCCGTAGCATCGTGAACCTGGCGACTGCAGCGATAATCTGCATCATGACCATTCTCGCCAATCACTGCCACACACCTGTAGCTTATTCCAGATTGCCCGATGCGATCAACTGGGCGTACCAGTAGCCACTTGCTTTTATCGTCCGTTGCTGGGTATGGTGGTCGACACCGACCAGGCCAAAGCGCGGTCGATAGCCACATTGCCACTCGAAATTATCGAGTAACGACCAGACAAAATAGCCACCAATCTTCACCCCAGCGCGTAACGCGGCCAGGGTGACGCCAATATGCTCGCGCAGATAGTCGATGCGGCGGGTATCCGCGATCACTCCTGCCGGGCCCAGCCTATCTGGCAGACCGATGCCATTCTCGGTGACCACAATGGTTTGGTCAGGGTACTCGCTCTGCAGCCGATTGAGCCAGTACGCCAACCCGGCGGGATATTCTTCCCAGCCCATCGCCGTTGGTCGACGCGTCTTCACCAACTCCGTAGTATAGCCAAAGATTTCCCGGAGGGGTGCGGCGCGCGCCAGCAACCGCAGGTAATAATTGACCCCAATCACATCCACTGGACGGCTGATAATATCCAGATCACCTGGCTCGACGATATCGGCGGGCATCACCACGGCAACGTCGGCAGGATAGTGACCGCGCAGCGTCGCCTCCAGATACGCACCGTGGGCGAACACATCAGCGCGGATGGCGGCCTCCTGATCTTCCGAGCGATCGGTTGCTGGTTCGATCTGCGCCAGATTGTAGGCGATGCCCACCTGCGCGTCACGTACGTTGGCACGCAGGGGTTCAAGCGCCAGTCCATGCGCCAGCAACTGGTGATGCATGGCGGCGAAGTAATGCTCACCGCGTCGCAGACCAGGCGCATGGACGCCCATGACATAACCGAGCTCGGTATGCGCCGATGGCTCGTTGAGGGTCATCCAAAATTTGACACGGTCACCCAGCCGCTGGGTCACGCTGTGGGCATAGTCGGCGAAGTAGCGTGCGGTGTCGCGCCAGAGCCAGCCGCCATGCTCTTGCAGCGCCAGGGGCAGGTCCCAATGATAGAGCGTCGCACAGGGTGTGATTCCTCGCGCCATCAGACCATCGACGAGACGATCGTAGAAATCCAGTCCAGTCGTATTGATCGATCCGCGACCATTGGGATGGATGCGTGGCCAGGCGACGGAGAAGCGATAGGCGCGCAACCCCAATTGGGACATCAGGGCGAGATCGGCTTCCCACAGCCGGTAGTGGTCGCAAGCCACATCGCCATGTTCGCCGCGCTCCACGGCTCCGGGTTGATGAGCGAAAGCATCCCAGATGCTCGCACCCCGGCCGCCGACATGGGCGGCGCCTTCAATCTGGTAGGCCGATGTCGCGGCGCCCCAGAGCAATGCGCCAGGTGGAACTGCGTTGCTGCTCGGCATCTGGTCATGTGCGGTGGTCATGCGCGCATTCTCCTCATCGGCCCATGGCCAGGCGTTAGCGGTGGCGGGTGATGACGGCTAGTCCGTCCCCGTCACCAGGCCACTGCTGGCATCTTGTCGTTGGCGTGCTCGGAATCCAGTGTAGAATCCTTTGAACAGGAGGCGAAGTTGGTTGGGAGAGATCTGTTTCCCCTCTTCAAAATACTCAATGGCGACCATACCGATCGCCCAGGTGCCTGCCGCCGCGATTGCCCCGGAGACCAGGTCGCCACCCAGCGGCACCGCCTTGGCAAGCTCACCAGCGATATAGCGGAGCGCGAGACCGCCCGCGACGGTCGCGAAGAGTTCACGGAGATACTGTGAACCAACGGGCTCGCCATAGAGCGCGGCAATCCGTAAGACCATACGCATCTGGTTACCGATCAGGATGGGGATGTCCACCATCGGAATGGGTTCCAGACCCGCCGCCAAACCCACCAGCGCGGCGTTTCGCACGATGCGTTCCGCGGCAACACGCCGAAAAGTGGGCAGATCGTGTCCAATAGCCAGAGCGGCTTCGGGACTGATTTCGATCAGTGTGGGGATCAGATCCTCGGTGATATTCGTGCCATCGCGCGCCGAGATTGGGATCGCTTCGCTGACTCCCAGTTGGGCGGCATAGCGGGCTGCCAGCCCTTCTCCATCGCCGCCAACCGCATCAATTTTGTTGACCGCAACGATGATGGGGCGCTGCACCGCCACGATGCGATCATAGAGCGCGCGATCGGCCTGGTTGAGGGGCCGTGTGCCATCAAGGAGCAGGACGATTACGGCAGCATCGCGCGCGGCGGCTTCCTGGGTCTCTGGCAGGTGGCCGGGAGTATCGATCATCGTGAATGGGCCAAATGTACCAGCAATCAGCGAACGCGTCGTGCCTGGTTCCGAGGAGACTGCCGACTGATATCGCCCGCGCAAACGATTGAAGAGCGTCGATTTGCCTGCGTTGGGGAGGCCCACGATGACGACCCGCTGCCGCAACTCCTGGCGAATCTCGCTCTCGGCGGCATTCCAGTTGACCGCGTCAGCGAATGTGCGAATAGCGGCGAGGGTGGCCGGAATCTTCATCAGATTGCCAAGTGTCAGCAATTGCCTGATCTGGTTGCCTTCACTTTTGCCAGCATGTTTCGCCGATGTCCCAGTGCGTTTCGTCAGTGCCGCATGGTCTTCATGCGGCGCGCCGCCTGACGGCGGATGTGCTTGCGCCATAATGCCCTTACCCCCACCCACGACCGCGGCTCCACGTTGGAAGCGTCTTCGCAATCGATTGATCTCATCGTACCATATGTCACTCCGACCGGCTAAAGCCTTATGACTAACATTTCTCTGGCCTAAATGAGAATCCAACGCCTATTGGCTATAATATCGCGCGAAGAAAGTCCTCCAGTTCAGCTTCCCGTGCGTTCTTTATTGTAGAGGGAAGTATAATTTCTCCGATCGGGTTCTTCCGAACCGCATCAGGCAATCAATATAAGCAGCACATGCGGTTCATTTCGAGGTATTGTTGATGCGCGATGGTCAGTGGCTCTCCTGGATGCGGCGGCACCGCACCATCTCTCTCCCGTTGCTGGGGGGTATGGCGGCGATTATTGTGCTTGTCACGACCCTGGCCGTGGTCGTCCCCAAGTTGCGCACCCTCTTTGGGGCAGATCGCCCATTACAGACGACACAGCCCAAACCAATTGTCCCTGCCACCCCTTTGACCATACTCCAGGAGAACGCCTTGCCCGGGACAACCGCGTGGATGCTCGACAAGGGCGCGGATACACTTTTTATCCAGGGTTACGCGGGCTCCGCGGCGATCACCGCGGGCGAGAGCGTGGCAATTTATGTCAGTTCCGCTCAAGCAGCGACCTATACCCTGGATGTCTACCGGCTGGGATGGTACGGTGGCCTCGGCGGCCATCTTTACTATAGCCAGAAAGGTCTGCACAGTCTGGCGCAGGGTGTCTGGGATATTACGCATGGCTTGACAGGTTGCACCACCTGCATCATTGATCCTAAGACCAAGTTACTGGACGCGAACTGGCAGTTATCCCTGATGTTGACGACCGGCCCGACGTGGACCAGTGGCGTCTATCTCATCAAACTGACGTCGACAGGTCCAACTGGCCTGGCGGAATCTTACATTCCGCTTGTCGTCCGTGCGGAACTCCCTCAATCACCGATCCTGGCCGAGGTGCCAGTGATGACATATCAAGCCTATAATTATTGGGGTGGGTACAGTCTCTATCAGAAAGCGGGCAAGGCTGCCCTGGGTGGCGAAGAGACCGGCAATCGCGCGGTCAAAGTCTCCTTCAATCGCCCGTACGAGCGGGATGCGGGCGCCGGTGATCTGTTGAACTGGGATATCCATACGATCCGCTGGTTGGAACGCAATGGATTTCAGGTCGACTATGAGACAGGGCTGGATTTCGCGGCGCATCCCGAAGCGTTGTTGCAATATCATGTCTTGATCGCTTTGGGGCATGATGAATATTGGACGAAATCCATGCGCGACGGCGCGGAGAACGCGCGTGACCAGGGAGTCAACCTGGCATTCTTCGGTGCCAATGACGCCTACTGGCAGGCACGCCTGGAACCAGATTCCGCTGGGAATGCCGCGCGGACGCTGGTGTGTTATAAAGTGGCGACTGGCGCGACCACCGCCGATATGAAGCTGACGGATGATCCATACTATCCGGCTGATCCAGCGGAATTAACCGCGCAGTGGCGCGATCCGGTGATCAATCGACCAGAGAATGAGTTATTAGGCCTGATGTATTCCAGCTATTTTCTGGCCGCCGAGAATGGCAAGTTGAACCGACCAGATTGGGTGGTCAAGACTGGTCCGGCCGACCCCATGCTGGTAGGAACAGGTTTGACACCCGGTGCACATATCAAGGGTGGTCTGCTGGGTTATGAATATGACAGCGTCGCCAACAACAAGCATGGACCCGCGGATCTGCACGTGCTAGCGCTCTCCCCCGTCCAGGATGTCTATAAAGATGTGCAGATGGCGGCGACCGCCTATTACCGCGCCACCTCCGGTGCACTGATTTTCGACGCTGGGTCGATCTGGTGGAGCTATGGCCTGGACGAGTTGTATGTCCCAGGCCAGTCACAACCCAATCTGTTGCGCGGCAACAAACAGATCATGGCGCTGAGCAAAAATATCTTGCTGGCGATGCTCCCCGCCAATTTGCAACCAGTCAGCACACCGCCACCTAACGGAACGGGAACGGCTGTAGCCACCATCGGACCAATCCAGAGCGCGACCCAGACGCCGGGAGCACATGGAAACGTCACCGCCACGCCAGGAGCGAGCGGCAACCCGATCGCCACGCCGGGGGCACGCAGCAATCCCACTGCCACGCCAGGGCCTTTGAGCAACCCCACCGCAACGCCAGGTGCACAGGACAACCCGACCACCACGCCCGGGTCGAACAATTAGAATGGTAACAATTAGGGTAATAATCAGATTGCAATCCGCTATAGCTTCAGCCATAGCGGATTGTCAAAACCTCATCGAGATAAACCAACGGCTCGCTCTACTCAGATCTTTCGCCGGGTGTGCGGTCGGGGTGCGCGCCGTGCCGGATGATCCATTTCTGGCGCTGCTCTTCGCGCTTCTCAGCTGAAGCCGGGCGGTAGCGTGCCAGAAATGTATCGTGGAAGGTTCCGAAATCGCCCGCGAGAATGGCAACGCGCATCCGGTCTGCCAACCGGACCATATAGCGGAGATTGTGGATCGTCCCCAGACGGTAATACAGCAATTCCTGAGCACGCGCCAGGTGGTGCAGATAGCCCGCGCTGAAATGCTGGCAGGTCCAGCAGTCGCAATCATCAGACAAAGGGCCTTGTTGCTCACGGAACCGCGCGGTCCGGATGTTGACGCGGCCATCGTCGGTGAAGAGGCCGCCGTTGCGCGCCACGCGTGTGGGCAGCACGCAATCAAAGAGGTCAATTCCGCGCGCGACCCCTGCCAACAGATCCTCCGGCGAACCAACGCCCAGCAGGTGGCGCGGTTTGCCATCTGGCAGCTCTGGGATCGCGGCCTCAAGCATCGACCACATCAGATCTTTGGACTCACCAACCGAGAGCCCGCCAATACTGAAGCCGTCGAACGGCAGCGCGCCGATGGTCGCAGCGCTCCACGCGCGCAATTCTGCCGACATTCCCCCCTGGGGAATACCAAAGAGACCCTGCTCGGTCGGGCGCACGCGTGCCGCCAGCGCCCGCTCTGCCCAGCGATGTGTTCGCTCGGTCGCGGCGCGCATCGTCGCCAGATCGCACGGGTAGGGCGGGCACTCGTCCAATGGCAAGATAATATCCGCCCCCAACTGCGCCTCGATGCGCATGACCCGCTCAGGATCTAACTGGATCCGCGCGCCATCCAGATGGGAGTGAAAGGTGACACCGTCATCATTCAGCGCGCGCAAGTGCCCCAGGCTGAAGACCTGGAAGCCGCCAGAATCCGTCAGGATCGGCCCGTCCCAGCCCATAAAGCTGTGCAAGCCGCCGAAGCGCTCCACCAGTTCTGGTCCGGGTCGCAGCAGCAAGTGGTAGGTATTGCTCAGGATGATGCGCGCTCCCAACAACTGCAGATCTTCGGGCGTGAGCGCCTTGACGCTGGCCTGCGTCCCGACGGGCATGAACATCGGCGTCGGCACTGTGCCGTGCGGCGTCGTCATGACCCCCGCGCGGGCCAGTGATTGTGGATCGCGCGCGACGATGGTGAAGCCGATCGGCCCTTTCGGTCGCATGGTCGAATCCGTTGGATAGGTGTCGGGTGACGTGAGATCAGTCATGGACTGAGTGTACGATCCTGGCAGCGCGGATCTCAAGGTGATATATGTGAGAATTTGACCATGGGATATGTGGGGATTGCATTACCGCCGCGACAGCCGCTGGCGTATGGCCTGCACCGCCGCCAACGAGAGGCCAGGACTCTGCCCCAACAGCCCACGGATCATGGCGAAGAAGCCGCTATCCATGCTGATGATTGGGGTCTCGAAAAGCGTTCGGCGCAGGATGGCATTGCCCGAAGGTGTCGCGAACAGCCCATAAAACGCGCGGACCTCGCTGGGAGTCGTCAACCGATCCAGCGCGACACGCAACCAATCTTCGACGCGCAGATATGGCCCCAATCCACCCGTCCGGGGCAGATCGCGCAGGTAGCCCTGGATCGCGCCGGGGGTATGGTGGAGTAGCGCGTTGGCGACGGCGTGCGCCGCCAGTGGACCACAGAGCAGAGCGGGGTAGATGCCCCCGCCAGTGGCCGCACCGCAGAGTCCGGCGGCATCGCCCAGCAACAAGGCATGCGCCGCGCTGTCATCGCGATACGGTTGGCGCACTGCTCCGCCAACCGGAATGATCCCCCCTTTGCGTTCCACAATGCGCATCTGATCCATCGGCGTATAGGCCGCGAACGCGTCGGTGGCTTGTCGCAGGGCGTCGTTGGGTTTGAACGATCGCTGGTGCCCGGCGACACCCAGCGCGGCCAGCTCGCCATGCGGAGCTAACCAGAGACAATAGCCCGGCGCCAGGACCGGATCCATGATCAACTCGAAGGTCTCACGATCGACGGGCACCCCGGCGACGATCCACTCCGCTCCCGCCAGGAAGCGTCCTGATTTGCCGGCATGCGCGGAACCAGCCCACACACCGAGTTGTGTCTGACGGGCGACCTGTGACTGCGCGCCATCGGCGCCAATGAGCAATGCCGCGGTGACAGTCTGTTCCGCCACCGCGCTGGTTTGCTCAGCCTCAGACGGTACGTGCACCGGCACCGGGCCACCCGGCGGGCCATCCGACGGGCTACCTGGCGGCGGGTCGGTACGATGCAGATAGGCGATCTGCATCATGCCTGTGGAGTCGCGCTTTGCCGAGCGGAAAGTTGCCCCACAGCGGATCTCGGCGCCATGCGCCCGCGCGCTCTCGGCCATCCAGCGCAACATCCCCGTCACATCCGCCATGAAGAATCGTGGGCCGCCGCCCTCCACCGTGATCGCATCGGGGATACCCGGAGCATGAATGCGGATACGTCGGACCGCATTCAAAAGAAAGCGTTGTGGGACATCCATCAGGCTCAGCACATCACTGAAGAGCACCCCGGTGGTGCGTACGACGCCGCCCACCTCGGAGTCACGCTCCAGGACCAGGACGCGCAGTCCATGGGTCGCGGCAGCGCTCGCAAAGCTGAGGCCAGCAAAGCTGGCCCCCACCACCACGACATCAAATTGTACATCGAGTCTCTCGCCCATGGACTGAGCCACCATCGTTCACACTTTAGCGGACTGGCGCCGGACTATCCAGCATACGGCAGGCAGCGCAGGTATCGCCGTCCATATGATACCATACGCGACCGCCGGAGCGGATGCCCTGCGCCGTGGTGATCTCAGCCACGCGGAATTATCGGCAGCAACACAAAGGCATCGTGCTCGCCACCGCCGAACAGCGTATGGTCACCACCATAGATCTCGACCGGACGATCTTGCGGCGAAGTGTGGATGAACGGGCCAGACCCACGGAACTCATTCACCATTGTGGCCAGGCCCAACCCATGCACATCGCGTTCAAAATCCTGGCCTGAAATCGTCACCGCGATACGGTAGCCTGCTGGCAAGACCACACAAGTTGGCCAGACCTCAACCTCCAGGGGATAGGGCATATCGCGTAGCAACCGCTGTATTTCATCGTGGGTATGGTATGGCCGATAAGGGGTCGACAGGGCGGGATCCAGCTTGCGCTGCGAAGCGCGCAACCAGCCTTGCCCCAGCGGTGTATGGGGATCCAGCGCGCCATGAAAATCGATCTCGTTGCCATCCGGATCGAAGGCCCGCAGTGTCACGAAGACATCGCCATCACAGGTGGATGAAGCGAAGACGAGCCGCGCCGCGACCGGACCGGTGATCTCCGTCTCATACGCTAATGGCGCCGAGGTAAAGGTGACCCCCGCGCTCAGCGCGGCATAGCGTGTCTGGCTGGCAGTCGCCACGGGCTCCCAACTCAATTGTGAATCCGCCGGATTCAGATAGAGCTTGGTCCAGCGCGTCCGCGCTAATGGCCACTCGTGTTCCATGCGCTGCTCGAAATGTTCGCCGGGATATCGTATTTGTAGCTGGACGGGGGGCTGTTCATCCCAGCCATTGGACGCACCTTTGAGGAAGTGATCGAAGAATCGCAACTGCAAGGAGCGGCCATAATCCGTATAAAAATGCGTCCAATGCTCCAAACCATGCACTTCCAACCACTTCTGGTGCGAAGCAGCCCGCACAAAACCCTCGAAATTACCGCGTGGATGCAATCCCTGACCACCCCAATTGGCCGCCGAGAGGATGGGTACGGTCACTCGTGACCAATCTGGCGACCGGTTCTGGTAAAACGCATCATCCAGCGGATGGGCGAGCGCGTGCGCTTCCATATCGGTTCGATTGTGGGCCAGTTCCTCGTCACTCAGCGTTTCTGGTCCTGAGACGAGCAGTCCGCTATTGGGATCGCGCGCGCCGCGTTCACCTAACCCATGCTGCACTGTGCGTACTTGCATGCGGAACCAATTCGCCCAAAAATCGCTGAGGATGCCGCCATGTCGCGACATATCGCGATAAAAATCCGCCGCGCCTTCCCAGGGGCAGATAGCGGCCAGGTGGGGTGGCTGGAGCGCTGCCACATGCCATTGATTGATCGCGTAATACGAAATACCATTCAGGCCCACCTTGCCATTGCTCCAGGGCTGGACCCCCGCCCATTCTATGCAGGCATAGAGATCTCTGGTTTCCCTCGGCGAGAAAACATCGATAAACCCCGGCGACCGGCCAGTGCCACGTGAATCGACGCGCACACAGGCATAGCCCGCTGGCACCCATTTCTCAGGATCGACCACTTCCCAATTCTGATACTTGTTGGAAGAACCGGCGACGACATCGGGGTGCTCGCGCGCCATGATCTCCCACTGATCCGCGTAACCAACCTGGAACGGCAGGCCTTTGCCATAGGGGCCATACGTTAATATGACCGGAAAGACGTCCGCTCCTGAGGCTGAATGGGAACCGTCCGTGACGGGGCGGTAAATATCCGCTCTGAGGATGATGCCATCATCCATCGCGATCGGCACATCCCAATCGATGTGCATGCCATCCATCACCACACTGTGTTCTCGTCGTTCTTCACTCATAGGATGGGAATGTACCTTTCTCCCTCAAACTGCGCCGGTGCGCCTGTATCGTGATGCGTGTCACCGGATTCACAGGAGCGCGGGTCCAGCCCGCGGTATCGAGAATCTGGCGAATGCGGTCGTCATCAATTGGCGTGGTAAGGTCGGGCCACGCGACGGCGGCCACCGCTGCGTCCAGGCGATCCATCCACGCGAGGGTCGCGTCCAGCGCCGCCACGTCGGTCCGCGACGCCCCGGGCGCGTGACTGGAGAGCAACTGGGTATCCGGGCCGATGAGCGAACGCAGCGTAGCCATGCTCACCCGCACCGCCGCCGGATCATCATAGAAAGGCGCGCCAACGACCTGAATGATGACATCGCCACTGATAATGACATTATCCGGCATGACCACGAGGCTGAGCGAACCAACGCTATGCCCGGGAGTGTGGACGACGGTCAGCTGGCAATCGCCCAGATCCACGACCTCCCCATCATCCAATGGGCGTTGCACCGGAACGGATCCACCCATCAATTGATCGAAATGCGGCAAGGGCCGTTCACGCGCCTGCAGGTCCGCATCCTCAATCCAACGGCATGCCAGGCGATGCGCCGCGACCGGCCAACCGTAGGTTTGGGTCAATTCCCGGGCCGCGCCGACATGGTCGGCATGCTCATGCGTGGCAAGGAAGAGATCGATCTCTGCCGGATCGACCCCCACGTCGCGCGCACCCGCCACGATCTGCGGCGCGTTCATGCGCGTTCCGCAATCAACCAGAACGGTGCCGCTGGGACTGGACCCGCGGATGAGGTAAGCATGGACAAGGCGCTCAGGCGTGGGCACGCCGAAATAGAGCGGAATCGCCCAGACGTGTGCGCTGACCTGGACCACGGCCGGGTGGTCGGGCCCTCGGCCCATAGCATCAGCACTCATGGCATCACCCCGCCACCATTGGCATCAAGTACCGCACCAGTGATGAATGTCGCGGCATTACTCGCAAAAAAGAGGATGGAATCGGCATGCTCGCTGGCTTCACTGATGCGATGCTGCGGAATCAACTGCTCCAAATTCGCGATCGTCGTGTCATCGTAGAGTTGGCGTATGCGTGGCGACCAGGCAACTCCAGGGGCGGTCGCGTTGACGGTGATCCCATTCGGCGCTAGTTCGCGGGCGAGTTGGCGCGTCATGCCGATCAACCCGGCCTTGCTGGCGACATAATGCAGTGAAGCGTGCACCGGCGCCCCGCGTGCCAGCCAGGATGAGACGAGAACAATACGCCCCCATCCACGTCCCAGCATGTGGGGCACGGCGGCGTGGCACGTCAAATAGACCGATTTGAGGTTGAGGTCCACAATAGCGTCCCATTCCTCCTCATCAATCTCCAGCAGCGTGCGGCGATACCAGAAACCGCCCGCGGTGGTCACCAGGATATCAATCTGCCCATACGCCAGCACCACCTCGCCAATCGCGCGTTCGACCTCCGTGCGGCTGGTCACATCCGTGCGAAACGCCTGCGCGTGCAAGCCCTCGGTGGTCAAGCTCACGGCCAGGTCCTGCGCGGCCTGCCCATCGCGATCAAGTATCGCGACCGTCGCGCCCTGACGCGCGAATTGCGCCGAGGCCGCCCCCCCAATGCCCGCTGCGCCGCCCGTCACGACGACGACCTTACCGCGCAATTCCGGATACTCTGCCATACTCTACCTCCTGATTTCTGGTGCGATCGGATGGTTCGGTTGCCGACTCTGGCCACAGTGTCGATCGACTGATCATCAGAACAATCGCGAACATCACCACGCTGGTGGTCCAGAAGCCCGCAACATACGTCCCGGTGAGATGGACCAGCGCGCCGATCAGCGGCGGCAAGGTCAAGGCGACGCCATTGCTCGCGACGATCACCAGCGTGATGCGCCAATCCAGGCCACCGGGCGCTGGTCGGGTCGCGACAGACCCAAAGACCGTCCCATACGAGACATTGACACAGAACGTGAAGACGAGCAGTGCGCCCACTGCCAGCGCGAGGTTGGGCGCGACGGGGGTCGCCAACAGGGCCACACCACCGCCTAGCCCGGCGAAGATGACCAGGCGGCGCATCCCCAGCCAGGTGGTGGCGCGCCCGCTGATCAGTCGCCCCACCACCGCCATACCAGTCGCGCCAGCCGCCAGGAACGCCGTCTCCCTCGCGGTGACGCCGAAACGGTCCGCGAAGAATGATGCGATCCAGGCCGTGATGCCAACAAAGATGGCGTAGCCAATCACATTTGCCCCGGTCAGCAGCCAGGTAAAACGCTCCGTGAAGACAGCCAGTGTGAATGGCGTCCGCGTTGGCACCCGCACTGGCACCGACACTGGGCCACCCGGAGAGCTGTCCCGCTGAGGAGCAGATACTGATTGGCTCCGTGCCAGTGGAGGAAAAAGCCACATAATGACGACAAAGCCAATGAGCATGATCAGCGCATATCCCAGCCAGAACGGCGCCAGCCCCCACGCCGATGTTCCGAGCGGCGCCAACAGCGCGGTCAACACGATGCCAAACTGCTGACCAGCGCCAATCAAGCCCTGATCGCGCACCTTGACCGCGGCGGGGCTATAGCGCGCGATGACCTGCACACTGGCCGCTCCGACCAGCCCCGTCCCGATCCCCGTCATGCCGCGACTGATGAGGAGCAGAGCGAAGGTGGGGGCCAGGGCGCGCGCGACACAGGATATCGCCATGATCGCCATGCCCCAGAGGATGCCACCACGCGGTCCGGTCCAACGGATCCAGCGGGGCATGGCGGCGATCATCAAGGTGTGGCAGATAATCGTCGTCGAGACCGCCCAGCCCGCAGAGGTCGCACTCACCTGATAGATTGCGCGTTCGAACGGTAGGATGGCGCTGATATCCAAGAATACCAGGCCGAGCATGATGCCGCTCAAGATCGTCGCAACGAGCATGCCATGATAAGCGCCAGACGGCAACACGCTGGCGATTGTCCCAGAAGCCGACCGCTCTCTTCCCAGATCGGCCCCAGCAGCCAGCACGTCTCCCGGGTGGCCTGGTGCCGCTGGCGGCATGCCGTCCGGCGAGTGCCAGTCTGGCGCCACACTGCGCGATTCGGTGTCCTGCGTTTCTTCAGGGAATGACGACCGCTCGGCCGATGATGCCGCCATTGCGCAGATCCTCCAGCGCCGTATTGACCTCCGCGAGCGCGTACGTTCGACTGACAACCGGCGTGAGGCGACCGGCGCTCAGCAAGTCTATGACTTCGGTGAATTCCTGGCGACCGGAGGCGCGACTGCCGATAATGCGGAAGTCGTTCAGCACCACATCCATCGTCCGAAAGGTGCTGAGTTGGTCCGGGGTATACCCGATCAAGACCAGCGCGCCATCTGGCCGCAGCAGGGCGAAATCCCTATCGAGCGCGGGCTGGGTCGAGACGAAATCCATCGCGACTTCGACCCCGGCGCCCCCGGTCGCCGCGCGCACCATGCCGACCACATCATCACGCGCGACGTGCAATGCGAGATCGGCTCCAAATTCGCGGGCCAGGCGCAGCTTTTCCTCATCGACATCGACGACCGCCACCCGCGCCCCCAACAATTTCGCGACCTGGATGGCATGCAGCCCGATGCCGCCCGCTCCGGTCATGTAGACCCAATCCCCAGCTTGCACATTGGCGCGCCTGGTCAATGCATGCCAGGCCGTCGTGAGGCAGTCACCTAACAGGGCGATATGCTCGAATGGGATGCTCGGTGGCACCACGACCACATGTGACACAGGCACCTTCAGATATTCGGCATAGGCGCCATCGATGGTGAAGCCAATGCGCCCTGCCATGTGCGGACAGATCTGCTCACGTCCGGTCTGGCAATACACACATTCCCCACAATTCAAAAAGATGACAACCCCGACATGATCGCCGACGCTCACCTCGGTCACTGCGGTGCCAATCGCCGCCACTTCACCGGCCGGCTCGTGACCGGGGATATGGGGCAATGGGACGCCTTTGATTTTGCCTGCGGTGATCTTGAGATCTGTGCCACAAACCCCCACGGCGCGGACACGCACCAGGACATCGCGCGGCCCGATCGCGGGGACTGGTAGTTCACGCTCCTCGAGGAGCGCCGCCGCACTCGCTGACGCCTGGCTACCCGGCGTGCCCGAGCCAACCGGTTCCCCCCCAAATTTCGTCAGTACCATCGCGCGCATCGTCGCGGGAATATGCATCGCACTCCTCCTTATCCCAGATGGGCTAACCGGGTGATGTTGCCACCCAGGATGGCCGCGCGATCACTCTCGCTCAGTCCTGACAGGCCTTCGATCTCGCCGACCGGATCATCCTGGCCCATATCGAACGGGAAGTCTGAACCGAGGAGGACGTGATCAGCGCCAAAAAGCTCCACCAGTACACGCAATTGCGGGTCGCCATGGGCGATCGTATCCACATAAAAATGGCGTGCTGCCGCCATGGGGCTGGTCTTGAGATCGCGTTGCGGCTCCGGACGTTTTTCCCAGCCATGTTCCCAGCGCCCCATAATCCAGGGCATCGTCCCACCCGCATGGCCCAGCATGACCTTGAGGTCTGGCAGTTCGGTGAAGAGGCCCGAGAAGATCATGTGCGCCGCATTGAGACCAGTTTCGCTGGGATTGCCGACGAGATTCGTCAGATAATACTGCTTGAGGGTTGGCGAGGAATGCCCCTGGAAATATTCGGGATGGATGAAAACAAAGAGATCATCGGCGGCACAGGCTTGCCAAAATGGACGGAATTCAGGATCGCCTAGATGGACGCCACGTACATTGCTGCCAATCTCGACGCCGTGGAACCCCAGCTCATGAGTCGCCCGGCGCAATTCGGCCAGCGCGAGCTGGGTATCCTGCATAGGGATCATCGCCAGCGGTGCGAAACGATCGGGATGCTGGCGCGCGACCGCAGCCATGGCGTCGTTCTGGATGCGCGCGGCGTTCAGCCCTTCGGCACCCGGCAGATCATACAAAAAAAGAAAAGGGGGCGGGCAGATGAGCATCATATCGATGCGCAACTTATCCATTGCGGCCAGCATGCCAGGGACATCCGATCCCTCGTGCGGCATGGGGCCATTGCGAACCTGGACATTCGTGGAATACACACCTTCTGGTGTCCGTTCGAGGCGCGGTCGCCACGGTTCCGGCCCGTGATCGGCAGTAATCTCTTCGACGATGATATGCCCGTGAGCATCGATATGGCGCATGGTTTGCTGCTCCTCATTATGGCTTGGCGCCGTGCGTTATCGCCCGCGCGGCGAGGCCGGAAGCCGGGTGGCCCGTGCCGGTTGCTGGGGGTGTACCTGCTGCGATAAGCAAGCCTATGTTCGCTGCCCCGCGTGGTAGTCTCTCAAGGCCACCAACTACTCGGCCCCAGGTGCTGCCCACAAGCAGCGTCGATCAATGCGGGTGTGCTCAATTGAGTCGCATGGCGTCGGCGCTATCGTACCAGGTCACCGGGTCCTCCGTCAGGCTGACCCAGACACTCTTTACCTCGGTGAAGGTATGGATCGCGTCCAGGCCATTTTCGCGACCAATTCCAGAATACTTGAATCCGCCCCAGGGAGACCCCGGCGCGTTGCGATGATGATCGTTGATCCAGATCGTTCCGCTCATCACATCGCGCGCCACGCGGTGCGCCCGCGCGACATTCTGCGTCCATATCGCCGCGCCGAGGCCAAAGGGGATATCATTGGCGAGCGCGATCGCTTTGGCCTCTGTCTCGAACGGCATGATCATCATGACCGGCCCGAAGATCTCTTCCTGGCAGGCGCGCATCTGATTATCGGCATCATAGAATGCCGTGGGGGTCAAAAAGTAGCCATCCTGCAGCGCGGCATCACTGGGTCGATGGCCACCGGTCAACAATTTCGCGCCATCCTGCCGCGCCGATTCGATGTAGCTCTCAATGCGTTCGCGCGCACCCGCGCTGATCTGCGGCCCCATCTGCGTCGTGGGATCGCTGGGGATGCCAACTTTCATGGCTTCCAGGCGCGCTTTGAACCGCGCGAGAAATTCTTGATAGATGCTGCGCTGCACGAGTACGCGGGTCCCGGCAATGCACGTCTGGCCCGCCCCGATGAATCCGGACCACTGGGTCCCGCGGACTGCGCGGTCCAGGTCCGCGTCCGCGAAGACCAGTACCGGGGCTTTACCCCCAAGTTCACCACCGAAACGCTTCATACCATCGGCGCAGACCTTCATGATGGCTTTGCCGGTGGCAGTGGATCCGGTGACATCCACGCGCGCGATGGCAGGGTGCGCCACCAGCGGCGCGCCTGCGTCAGGCCCGTACCCCGACAAGACTTGCAAGACGCCGGGAGGCATCCCCGCCTGGCGCGCGAGATCGGCGACTTCCAGCAAGCTGCAGGGCGCCAACTCACTCGGCTTGAGGATGACGCAGTTTCCAGCGGCCAATGCTGGCGCCAACTTTTTGGTGGCGATCAACAA
>DAIDHM010000137.1 GCA_027459705.1 Ktedonobacteria bacterium
CGCACCAGACCGTTGCGCGACAACGGCTCGATTTTCACCACAAGACGGCCAATGCGCTTGTCCAAGCCAACGATGTGATCTGTCTCGAAGATCTTCAGGTCCGCCACATGGTCCGAAACCATCACCTCGCCCGCGTCATCAGTGATGCGGGGTGGGCGCAATTTCGTACCATCCTTTCCGTCAAGGCAGCATGGGCCGGGCGGGAAGTCTTGGCGGTCCCTCCGCAGTACACCAGTCAGGATTGTAGTGGTTGTGGCACAGTGGTCCAGAAAAGCCTCAGTGTCCGGACGCATGTCTGTCCACACTGTGGGCTGGTGCTGGATCGTGACCACAATGCGGCGATCAACATCAAACGGGCCGGGCTGGCCCTTCGGGGAGCCCCTGCATCAGCGGGGACGGTGAACCGAGAATCCCCCGCGCTTTCGCCGGGGGAGGGTCAATGACGCGTGCAGAGCAACACGAAAGCACATTGTGCGCACCGCAGTGGGTCTGGTCGCACCGGAAATTCGCCTGATCGTAGCCCCTCTATCAATTCGTGCAGATGCTCACCCAACTTCCGCTCATCGGGAGCGGAGAGCGTGACAGGAATCAGCGCATCGGCGTCTAGCTGATGTTCATAGATCGTGTCGGCGGCGGGGTCACCACTGAGGATCCGCTGAGCCTGGACAAGCAGGTATTGTCGCAAGTCGGGTTTGGGCTGGCGGGGGCGACGACCCAGTCGGTGGCGGATTGCGACAAATTGCGGCTCACCAGTGCTCGCATCTTGGATCGAAGCGACGCGATCGATCCGCAAGCTGATGTTGCCATTGGCGATGGGGAGGATGGTCTCATCCGCGAGTTCGGCGGTGGGTCCGTCGCGGCCCGTCGGCTGCGAACCGACGGGAGCCCATTCAGAGCTTTGCGCGCTCCGCTCAATGGCGCTGACTCCCAGGCGTTGGTAGAGCGGATCAAATGGATCTGGTTGGCCAGCCTGGAGGGCGATTTGCCAAAGGCGCTCAAAACGTGCGAGCGCGTCGCTCGTTGTTTCATTCGACTGTGCAGCCTCGCGCAGCGTTTGCGTCACCACCTGGCGAAGCCGACCATAACCACTCGGTTCACCATTCAGCCCCAGACTGTAACGCAGGGCATATTGACGTGGGCAGCGATCATAGGTATCCAGCGCGGCCAGGCTGAGCGGTGCATCTGCTTGGATTGACGGCTGGACGTCTGCCAATGGATCGCCGCTGCCGACATCCTCCGCCAACGGTTGGGTTTCCACAACTGGCAAGGTGACGTTCCTTAAGGCGATGTCCTCCCGCAATGGCTCAAGAAACTGGGAAGGCCCAGATCGCTGTTTCGCGGAATAGCGCTCAGCGCGGCTCAAAACCAGCGTATCCCGAGCACGAGTTATAGCGACATAGAATAAGCAGGCTTCTTCGTTAAGATGAGCGAGCGCCACTGTGCCACTCGACGGTACGGTGCCCGGTGGGGGTGGTGCACCCTCCGCCTGACGCTGCATCGGAAAGCGCCTGGTCGCCAGGAAAGGGAGATAGACGGTGGGCCACTCCAGGCCTTTGGCGCCATGCACGGTCAACAGCACCACCCCTGATGTGCCGTTCGGAGACCCATGATCACTCACGCCGCTGTCGCGCCCCAGTGTACGCACAATTCGCAAATAGCTCAGAAAAGCGCGCCAATGCAGCACCTGCCCGTCAGGGTGCTCACGTGTTGCTGCCAGGCCACTGCTTTGCTCTTCATCAAATCGCCGCGCCAGCAGGAATAGCTCTGCAAGATGGTCGCGCAAGGTGACACTCGCCCTGCCAGTCGTGGAATCCACACCCGGAAGAGCTTCTTCATCCACACCACCGAGGGCGGTCTTGCCAATTGTCGTAGTGGTGAAACAGTACCTGACCAGGCCAGCAGTGATGGTCGGAGCTCCTCGCAATTCCTGCAAGGTCTCGCGCAATCGCCACAACAATGCTCGATCTTGCGCGTTCAGATCTGTTTGATCAAGAACCGCGCGTAGACCTTCACTCGGGTTGCCGCTCTTAGCGCGCGTGGCTGTCAGTACGAGTTGGCGTGTAGGTTCGCTGATCGCGAACGATTTGAGGCGCGCCGCCCAGAGGAAGCCCGCACTGGCGCCAGCCAGGAGATGTGGCACGCCGAGGATCGTCCGTATAGCATCATCATCGAAGAGATCGGTCCGTGTCTCCGCAGGAATGGCGATTGCTCGGAGTGCCGCCGCCAGCTGGCGCGTCTGCTGGCGCGTTCGACAGAGGACAGCAATGCTTGATGGTGGATCTCCATCCGCGATACGGCGGCCGATATCGGTCGCGATTGCCGAGATCTCGCTTCTGGCATCTGGGGCAACCCAGAGCTCCAGTGGATCTGGCCCGGGCGATCTGACTGGCTGCAGGGCAACCTGAGGCGATACGGTGGGTGTTTCGGCCGTCAGTGGTTCCAGGATCCGCGCGGCGAATCGGTTGGCAATGGCGACGATCGCGGGTCGCGAACGATAATTATAGCGCAAGGCGACGATCTGTGCCGCGGGATAGTCTGTGGTGAACTGGTTGATGTTCGCGGGTGACGCACCCCGGAATCGATAAATTGCCTGATTGGCGTCACCGACCGCCCAAATATTGCCCGCTGGCCCCACAAGTTCGCGCAGCAAGACACCGTTAGCACGATTGATATCCTGAAACTCGTCGACCAGCACATGCTGATACTGATCGCGGAGTTGATCGCGGATGGTGGGCTCAGTTCGTAAAAGAGTGACGACCAGGCGGATCATATCGCCAAAATCGGCATCACCGCGGCGACGCAACTCTGCTTGATAAGCCGTATAGACCGCGGCAATCTCGCGATACAGTTCGGCTACTTCTTGCTCTTCTGGGTGGGTGATCTGCGTCGCCATCTCCTCCGCCCGCGCGGTATAGTCTTCTGGACCGAGCAGTTCGTCTTTGGCGCGTGAAATTGCCTGCAGGAGGGTGGAAAAATGGCGGGTGGGGTCAGACAGTACCAGATAGCGATCCAATGGTAGCGATGCCGCGACCTCACGCAACAAAAAAAACGCACCGATTTCATCGATCAAAGTGAAATCTGGACGCAATCCTACCTTTGGCGCATACAGCCTTAATACATCAGCACCAAAGCGATGAAAGGTGGCGACGGTTGGCAGGGCGGTGTCGGTATCCAACACACTGGCGATGCGCTCGCGCATCTCGCGGGCGGCCTTGCGACTATAGGTCAACGCGAGGATTCGAGCGGGCGCCACTCCCTGTTCGACCAGCCACTGGACGCGACCCACCAGTGTACTGGTCTTGCCGGTGCCAGGGCCAGCGACAATCAGGGCAGGGGCGCGGACGCGCACTGCCTCCGCCTGCGAGGCATCCAGGGTCGGCGCGCCATTTTGCCGAATACTGGGGCGATCGTCGCTGTCTGGTTCGGGGGTCAGAAGCAATTCGATGAGTTGATGCGTGATAACCTCTACAGAGACCCCACACGCCTGAGCGAGTTCCGCTGGTGTGGTCAACTTGCCCGCTCGATCCTCGCCAGCAACATCCCTTGAGGCAGGGGCATTGTCGAGATAAGCGGTACGCAAGCGTGAGCTTGGCACAAGGAGTTCGCCCGCGAAGGCGTTCGCTTCGCGCTCGCGTTGGCCACGAGGTGAATAGGCTTCCTCTGGCCGCAAGACCGCACCCGCGGAGAGGTCGTCGGCGGCGCAGTCGCCGCTCTGCCGGTGTAGACGCCAATGTCCCAGTTCATGCGCCAGCGTAAAGCGTTCGCTCTCTGGTGTGAGATCCGCGCGGAGCCAGATCAGATTATCGACCGGGTCCAAGAATCCCAGGGTCCCAGGATAGTCGGTAGGTGAGAACCGCGCGATCTCTAACCCGAGCTCACTGACCAACTCGACGAGGGGAATTCTCCAGCTATCGCTGTTGGGCTGGTCGAGATACCAGGTTGCTCGCATTTCCAGCGCGGCTTGACGCGCCGCCAGCAACTCGTCCATTGCCGCTACCCCTTTCGTCATCCCGCTCGTTGACCTGATCCATCCCTGTTTTACGACACGGGCTAGCCTGTTCGCAGTTCCGCGTAGACGCGGGTGGCGCTGATACTCACCAGCTCATCTTCTGGATAACGATACGCGGTGAGTGCACCCCCGAAACAACATCCTGTATCGATCGCCAGAGTATCATTGGTAGGGGTAGGGTGTTCGACCACCACATGTCCATAGACAATGAGCGGACGCGTTTCGACGGGGGGTCGTTCCAACGGCCAATTGCGGCGGATTGGCAGGCCCTCATGGTCATACCCTGCAACATCCCCATAGAGGCAGAACGAAGCAATATGCCTATCCCACCGACCGATCATCTCATCGCGGATGCCGGCATGAGTGACCACGAGTCGACCGCTATCCAGCAACAGATAGCCAGGGATCAAGCGTAAAAAATTGAGGAGACGCTCACGAAAGAATTGTTGTTCTGGCTCAGCTAACGATTCTATTTCGGAGATGGTCCCCTGCAAACCTCGCCCGATGCGGACTGGGCGACCCATCAGCCAGCGCATGAGTTTATTGTCATGGTTGCCAGCCACCATCAATGCATTGCCTTGCTCGGCCATCGTCATTACCACACTCCAGACGGGAACACTCGCTGGCCCGCGATCGCTGATGTCGCCGACAAAAACAGCGCGCCGCCCCTGGGGATGGTACCAACCAACACCGCGCGGGCGATACCCCAATCGTTCGAGCAAGGCGATCAATTCGACATGACAGCCATGTACATCGCCGATGATATCGAAGGGGCCGCGATCATTCTCCGGCAAGTAGGCGCCAATGCGGACCTGTAATTGCCGGATCTCTTCCGGGGAGCGCAAGATGATGATCTGCTGAAATCCCTCATCACAGAGCACGGCAAGGGCCTGGCGCAGTGCTTGCTGATGCTTTGCGAGGATCGGTGTTGGGACATGGCGATTGCGTCGCATGTTCCAATCCGTCTGTAGGTCCGGTGTGATGGCGAAGACCACCGCGATGGCTGGGCGGTGGTATTGTGTAGCTACTTTCAGGAGGTCGGCCCTGGCCGTCGACTGCAATGCTGTGGAGTCCGCGACGGTCATCAGGCCGCGCTTCAATCGCTCACCGATGATGAAATGAAAGAGTCGAAACGCGTCATGCGATGCCAGTTGATCGCTTTCATCGTCGGCGATCATCGCACGGCACGTATCCGATGAAACAATCTGTGAAGGCTCAAAATGACGTGCTGCCCAGCTACTTTTTCCTGACGCCGCAGGTCCCACGAGTACGATCAATGCGCTGGGTGGGATGCGTAATACGGCTTCCCGCTCTTCTGCCATGGCTCTTGCCTCTTATGCCTTCGCTTTCCAGACAGTTCGCACATATTCGGCATCTCTCTGGGCGAAAGGGTCATGATACCTTCTATTGTACCTTATTTCCACCCACGATGGCAGCAACCGACGGGTGTTCGACTCTGACAGATAGATGCACCCGCATCGGCACGGGTCATGACCACTGATTGGCAGTGGAGAGTGTCAATTACTATCGATGCTGCATCCCACCTGGTGTGTGGCAGGCAGATCCGATGATCCAAATCTGGCTAGCTCGGTAATGTACGCGCGATGCGGAAGCCAGTGTATGAATTGTAACCGCCAGGGAGGTAATTATTGCGGCATGCCGCGCGCGCTCTCATATAGCCAATGTTCCAGGAGCCGCCACGCAGGACACGGTTGTCTGCCGTATCCTTGTCATCCTCATGCAGATCATCATCGGCATAGCTATCATCCCTCCAGAGGCTGCTCGTCCACTCCCAGACATTGCCAGCCATATCATGGCATCCGTAAGGACTGGCATCGCCGAGTTCGGCATAGGCCCCCACCGGCGTGGTGGTGCCCGGCCCGCTTTCGCTGGTGTTGGTTTTTGTTGCGTCCCAGGTATCGCCCCAGGGATAGATTCGCGCGTGCTTCTCACGCTCATCCCACCGGGCAGCTTTCTCCCATTCCGCTTCCTTTGGCAGTCGCCAGGCGTAGTCGCCGGTCACCTCGCGGAACCAGGCTATATATTGCATCGCATCTTGCCAGGAAATGTTCACTACCGGGTGTTCCATGCGCGTCAACTGCATTTCCCAGGTTACTTCGCCATGTGTTTGCGGGCGATCGACGCGCTTTGCGCGCACGGCACAGGCATATTCCGCTACCGTCACCGGGTATCTGCCGATCTGGTAGGCAGATAAAACAAGCTCGACGGGATATTCGCTACCCAATACCTGCCCATTTGCTTGTGGTTGGCTCCCCATTTTGCATAACCCGGCTGGAATATCGACCAGCGGCGGCTGAATGTACTTTGTCGAGCCATCTTCACGGAGAAAAAAGGGGGCATGAAGGGGCGGCTTGAATGTTGCCAGCCGTCGGGGGAGGATGCGATCGATCTCGTGCTGTCTCCGGTCGTTGTCCTCGCGTTCTTTAGTGGCAACTGCCTCCTGTGTCGCTGTCTGTCGGTGCCGCCACTCTGCATTGCTCTTGTCAACACCTAAAGCTTCCTGACAGATCCGCAACGCAGCATCGTAGTCCTGTTCCTGCATCGCTGTGATAAATTGAGTCGTCAATGGAGCAATGGTTGCCTTAAGATAGTTACCTTGCCAGGTTGTATCATCCGGAGTCATCAGGAGTGCATCGGTACAAACTTGCTTTGCCTCCAACCAGCGCTCCGCCGTTTCCAACAATGCATACTGTTCCTTGAAGATACTGAGTATGAATGCTATGTCGTCGATCCGCGCGGCTTTTCGAGCCTGTTTCAAGGTGTGATTCGCCTCATTGATCCTGCCGAGTTGCTTGAGGGCCAGTCCGCGCAACCGGAGAACTGGCGCATTCGTCGGATAGGCGTCCTGCGCACCCAGGAGTGGGTTCAGAGCATGGTCCAATGCCGTCAACGCGTCGGTTGGGTTATTGAGTTCCAGCAACGCGTGACCACGCAGTCGCCAGAGGTCCGCAGTCATTGCGCGTGGAAAATGCTCGATGAGCAGATCGGTTTTATCGCGCACGATCTCCCAATGCATGCGCCCCGCTGCTGTATTGGCATCTTGCACCAGTAACGCTTCACGACCTTCGCGCCGGGATACATGTTGCGTATGAGGCTCGGGATCTTCCTCCGTCCATTTTTTTAAAATAACTAAAATTTCCTGTAACTTTTGGTCATAGGTAACGGCGTAACCAGTACAATCGACATATTGTATAATTTTCCAACCATTCGGAATAGCGCACGCCTCAATGATGATCGGGAGCAATTTTTTACCATATTCCACATGTTGATGCAGGGCGATACCCATTTCGAACTGCACCCAGTGTGAATCCAACGCTGATGGAGAAAGCACGACCAAAAAGATGCCGCGCGCCGTAATCTCACCGACAACTTTATCCATCCACTGCACGCCGCCATGCAGCCCACCATACTCATCTATCCAGACCGCCGTGTCAGTCTCCCCAAAGGCGTCGCGAAGATCCTTGGTCAATTTTTTTGCAAAGTCATTATCAATATGGCTGTGGCTCAGGAAGATCCTTGGCGTCGTCATCTGCTGGCTCCTCCACGTGTCTTATCATGTGGTCCCACAGAATTACCTTCGCCTTAGCATACCACATGACTGGTTGGTACCACCATGTCAATCACGAGGTTAGAGAGACGTGAGATCTGGCTTATCACCATGTGATGAACGATCAATCGTCGCTTGATAAGACGAATTGCTGAGTCGCCCCCGGTGGCCGATAGCGCGCACAGGCGTGTGCGCATCGGAAGACGGTGAAGCGACCACGTCTGCTATCAATGGTGGTGTGTCGTTGATCTCTGGCGTGGCGATAGAAGCGCACGATTGCAAGGAAATCGCAACGTATTTATGTCGCAATCACAATCTTCATCGGCTATCCTCAGAATGTCACCATGAACGTGACCATTCGCCCAAGGGTGATAAGCATCGCTCACCCATCTCATGAAATGAGGAACCTATGTTAGATGATCCCTCGTCGCCCAAGCAGGGTGCGTCTGATCGCCAGCAGGAACCGCCACTTTCTCAAGGCAACACGGAATCCTCAATCGCCCCTCTCTCTATTCCCGATCAGGATGATGCGTGGCAGCAACGGATCTTCGTTGAATTGCACCATACGATTGAGGGAATGCGCCGTCGTCTGGCCACTTCTGATGGCGATATGACCACCGCATCCCAGTTTCATACGAGTGCTGATGTTTTAAATGTAGAGTTGCACGAGTTGGATTCTGCCTTACCTCACCAGACTTTTGGGGAAGTGCTCGTTGCTTGTGAAGCGTTGGCCTTAGTGAGTGGCCCATCCGCTCTGGTCAGTGGTGATGTGAAGACACTCCATTCCCAATCGCGCGGATTGCAGGCTACCATGCTGGGTATCTTGCGCGCCAGTCAGGCAGGGTCTACCCAGCACCATTCCGACACACCGCCAGCGTCAGCAGTCCACGATACGTTTGTCGCTAGCTTACGTCAACAGGCGATGGTCGCCGATTTGTTGCGGATGACGGAGTTGTTGGGAGCATTAGCCGCCGATACCCCATCGATAGCTGGCCTTCAAGTGGCCGCGATGCCCCAGCGATCACTCGCCCCGATTTTCATTGTTGGCCTCGCCATCGCGCTGATTGTGTTCCTCGCAGGCAGCATTCTCATTGCTACTTCGCGTATTCCGCCAATGCAACATAGCCGGAATACCGGTGCGAATGTCGCGGGAAATCCCATTGACTCGCCCACACCAAAGCCGATCAGCACTCTGACGGCTGGCACCACGCCGACGGTGACGGGCAATGGACAACCACCAGCGCCGACAGCAACAGGCAATGGGCAACCACCAGCGCCGACAGCGACGGGCAATGGGCAACCGCCAACACCGACGGCGACGGGCAATGGACAACCACCAGCCCCGACAGCAACAGGCAATGGCCAACCACCAGCCCCGACAGCGACACCCGTTCCGCCGCCTCCGCCCCCACCGACGCAGGCGCCAGCTATCAATGTCTCGCTGTCACCACAAAGTCTCCAACTCTGCCCTGACAATGATGTCACCATCGCTTATAACAGTGGCAACGGAGTCATCACCTGGACAATGACCGTCTCGGATTCCACGAATATCGGCGTACATGACGTGGATGGCGCGCCCTACAATCCTTCAGTCAGTGGCCAACTCGCCCCCGGTCAGTCCGTGGACGTGGCCGTGAAAGCGCTGAATGATGGGAATTTTACCGGTATTCTTACCCTACACATCCCCGGCATCCACGATCAGTATGTCAGTTACCAAACGAATTGTCTGAGCAGCGGTAATTGACCAAGACCTTCCAGATGACCGCGTCACTCTCCAGCCAGGCAGGGTGACATTGGATGAAAAAGTCTTGTGTCAGAAAACTGCCATGGCGGAAGGTCCGTCGCTAGGAGTTACATCACTCTATGAACATATTCACGATCTGTCGACAACACTTGCGCCACTTTCGCGGCTCCATTTGGCTGGCCATCATTGCGATGGCCTTGCAGACCAGCATGACCCTGCTCGCTCCGTGGCCACTGAAGTATGTCTTCGATAGTATTCTGGGAACTCATGCGCTCCCACAATGGATGTCGAATCTCCTCAGTCAGCTTTTTCATCTACAACCTAGCAATCGTGTACGTCTTTTGAGCATCCTGATCATTACGATGTTGGTGATCAGTTTATGTGCGGCGCTCTTCACCTACATCAGCAGCTTCCTCACCTCGATGATTGGACAACGCGTTATCTATCGCTTGCGCCAGCAAGTCTTCGATCATCTGCAGCATCTTTCGTTAAGCTTTCATCGACAAAACAAGGTCGGTGACTTGTCGGCACGGGTTACTTCAGACATTCAGTCGATACAGGATCTCGTCACATCCGGTCTCAATACATTTTTTACCAGTGCCCTCAATGTGTTAGGAGTCATTCTCATCGTCGCGATTATTGACTGGCATTTTGCATTGCTTATGCTCGTCGCCATTCCGCTCTTGCTATTTGTCGCCGGTTCCTATCGCTCGCGCATCCGCCAGGCATCGCGCCAGGTGCGCAAGGTGGAAGGTCAGGTGGGTGCCACTGCCCAGGAAAAGCTGAATGCCATCCAGGTGGTGCAAGGATTCACCAATGAAGATGCTGAAGCACACCAATTTGCCAACCAGACGCGCGAAAGTTTGGATGCAGGCATCATTCTCTCACGCTTGCAATCCGAGATGACGCCCATGGTGGACCTCGTCGGAGGGATCGCCGTCGCGGCAATTGTCTGGCTTGGCGCCAGGGCGGCGCTTTACGGCCAACTAACCCCGGGCTATTTGCTGCTCTTCATCACATACTTTCGTTCAACCCTGTCACCAATCCGCCAGATCGCCAAGCTCTCCAGTCAGTTTTCCAAAGCCGAGGCGAGCGCTGAACGCATCCAGCAGATTCTAGAAATTGAGTCGACTGTGCGCGACCTGCCGGGCGCCCGGCCAGCGCCGCGCCTTGCTGGCGCGATAACCTTCGATCATGTCAGTTTTGCGTATACACCAGGAACGCCGGTTTTGCGTGATATCGCTGGCGAGATCTCCCCAGGTATGAAAGTGGCGCTGGTTGGGATGACCGGAAGTGGCAAGAGCACCCTGCTATCGTTGATTCCGCGATTTCATGATCCGATCGAAGGGCGTGTGCTGATCGACGGAATCGACCTCCGCCAATATACGCTGCAATCCCTGCGTCAGCAGATCAGCCTGGTCTTTCAAGAGCCGATTCTGTTCAATGGAACCATCCGCGATAACATCGCCTATGGCCGCTCTGGTACCAGTGATGCCGCGATTTTGCAAGCCGCGCGCGACGCGAACGCCCACGATTTCATCATGCGCTTGCCGCAAGGGTATGCGACCATCATTGGAGAACGGGGTGGCACATTGTCCGGTGGTCAACGGCAAATGATTGCTATTGCGCGCGCATTGATACGCAATACGCCGATCTTATTGCTCGACGAACCCACAACCGGGCTAGATGTGGAATCTGAAGCCCTGGTCATGGAAGCGCTGGATCGGTTGATGCGCGGTCGCACGACCATCATGATTGCGCATCGGTTGAATACTGTCGAACGGGCTGATCTGATTCTGGTCATGCAACAGGGCCGTATCGTCGAGTCCGGGACACATGCTTCGTTGGCGCAATCACAGAGCATCTACGCGCGGTGGCGCGCGATTCAGTCCCGCGATGCGCACAACGACGCCCAGGTTGTGAGCGCGTTCCCTCGCGCGGAAAATCTGCCCACGATTGAGGTCATGGGGTAGTGGCGAGGTCAATCCCTACAATTGAAACTTCGAAGATGCGATTATCCCTGGAGGAATATCATCAATGCGATGCTTGATCACCGGCGTTGCCGGCTTCATTGGCTCTCAGCTCGCGGAGTATCTCTTGAGCGCTGGTCACGACGTCATCGGGATTGACGCGCTCACCAATTACTATGACCCTGCGATCAAACGCGCAAATATGGCCAATCTCCATGCATTCGATCGATTCCAGCTGGTGGAAGCTGATCTGGTGACGGCAGATCTCGCGACCCTCGTCGCGGATCAGCATTGGATCTTCCATCTGGCTGCCCAGCCGGGGGTGCGGATGAGTTGGGGCGATACCTTCGCGGAATATGATCACCATAACATTATGGGGACGCAACGCCTGCTCGAAGCCTTACATACGGCACGCGAGCAAGGATCGACGCCATTGAAACTCGTCTATGCCTCTTCTTCATCCGTCTATGGCGCCGCTCCACTGCCCCAGACAGAATCCGTGACGCTCGCGCCGCTTTCACCATATGGAGTGACGAAGCTCGCCGCCGAACATATGGTGCTGGCATATGGCCGCAATGATGGGATCCCGGTGATCGCGCTGCGTTTCTTCACCGTCTATGGCCCGCGTCAGCGACCAGATATGGCCTTCCACCGCTTCATTCGGGCAATCTTACAGGATGAACCAGTCACACTCTATGGTGATGGCATGCAGACCCGTGATTTTACGTATGTCGCGGATGTGGTCAACGCTTGCGTCGTGGCCGCTCAATCGCCACATGAAGGGGTCGCCATCAATGTCGGCGGTGGATCCCGGGTTACCGTCAATGAGACCTTGTCCTACCTGGGAGAATTACTGGACAAACAGCCGATTATTCAGCACGTAGGGTCACAACGCGGCGACGCCCCACATACCCAAGCTGCAACGGAACGAGCGCAGGATTTGTTGCATTGGGCTCCCAAGGTTGCCTGGCAAGAAGGTTTGCGCCAGCAGGTCGAGTGGCAGGTGGCCATAAGCAAGCACTCAGCGATCCCGCTTGCTGTGGATTCGCGGTTACGTGCCGCAACGCCGCTCGTTGGCACAACGATTCGACCGGTCACGCTCCAGGGCACGGATGCAAGCGAGAGTGGACCGCTGCTCCTCAAGCGCCGTCAGGGGCCACGCCTCGTCCTATATGGCCACGATACCTATGGCCTGGGCCATCTGCGGCGTAACCTTGTGCTGGCGAATGGCTTGACGAAAGCCTTTCCTGACCTGTCGATCTTGTTGCTGACGGGCTCACCTGTGGCACAAGAATACACCATGCCTGGCAATGTTGATTATGTCAAATTGCCATCGGTCGTCAAAATGGACGACGAAACGTATCATGCACGGACTCTTCACGTAGAACCGGGCGAGATCTCGCAGATGCGTTCTGCCATCATTCGCGAGGCGATTGGCGGTTTTGCGCCAGATGTTGTCCTGGTGGATCATGCGCCATTAGGCATGAAAGGAGAGATGCTCGCTGCGCTGCGCGACCTGCGTCAGCAACGGCCACAGGCACGGATCGCCCTGGGGCTACGCGATATCATTGATGATCCAGAACGCGTGCGCGCGACCTGGCGCCTACAGGGAATCCCGGCGATCCTGAAAGAACTGTATGATCGCATCCTGGTCTATGGCGTGCCAGAGGTGATGGATGTTGCCAGTGCCTATGCTCTGACACCAGAGATAGTCCAGCGCCTGCACTATTGTGGATATATCGCGCGTGACAAATCCCACGATGACATTGCCGCATTACGTCGGCGTATTGCCCCACACGGGGAGCGCGTTATTCTGGTCACGGCTGGTGGTGGTGGCGATGGCCAGGATCTTTTTCAGGCATATCTGCGGTCTGTTGCTCAGGGTGAAATCCCTGCGGATACCGTGAGCGTCTTGAACACTGGTCCTTTTCTGGCCGAAGAAGCCCGCGCGGATCTCCAGGATTTTATCAACACAATCGAGCCTGCGCATAGCGGGGACGGTGGGGAGCAAAAGGTTACAGCGGACCGGGTGCGATTGTTGCCATTCACCACTGATCTGCCCGCATACCTGCAGGCTGCCGACCTGGTGGTCTGTATGGGAGGCTACAACACGCTCTGTGAGGTCATCTCCGTTCGCGCGCGCGCGCTGGTCATTCCCCGGTCACAGCCCAGGTTGGAGCAAGTGATACGCGCGCGGGCCTTCGCGGATCTCGGTCTGGTGCATCTGCTGCCTGGCAACCTGGGCGAACTGGATCTGCTTGGCGCGACTGTCACCGATCTCCTGAACCAGAGCCATGAGGATCCTCATCGCCTGGCAATGGCGGGTTTTGCGGCGATCGGCGCGCTGGATGGTATGGCGGAGGTCATCGGGACGATCCGCGATCTTCTCCTGGAGGCCACGCGCCAACCCCGTCACGAGGCCGTGGGACGACGAGTTCCGCCACTGCAATTCGTGCATAGCTCGCATAGTGAGGACGCACAATGACTGAACTGAAACACCGCCCGCAATTTGCTGCACCTTCCTCGATGTTGGCTCAGGTTGACGAGGCCGAGGTACTGCCAGAATCTGGCACCATCGCCTATCTCGTGAAGCGCTATCCGCGTCTCTCCGAGACGTTCATCTTGCATGAGATGCTGGCACTGGAAGCGCAGGGGTATACGCTACGGGTCTATTCGATGATGAATCCAGAAGAAGCTGTCGTGCATCCTGACGTCCAGCGGCTCAATGCGCCGGTTACCTATCTGCCCGAGGTACATTGGCGGGGGCTCCGCCAGCTACTCCCCGCGCAGATCGCACTGTTCCGCCGCAATCCTCGCCGCTATTTCAAAGAACTCGGTGTATCACTCCGTCGATCGGATCCACTCGCAGGACTCCGGCACTTTGTGCGGGGTGGCTGGTTGGCATTGGAATTGGAGCGCCAGCAGATCCATCACCTGCATGCGCATTTCGCGCATGGACCTGCCGCTACCGCCGAAGTGGTGGCAGGGATGAGTGATATCTCGTTCAGTTTCACTGGCCATGCGAAAGATATCTATACAACACCCCGTGCCGATGTCGCGCGCCGCATCCATCGCGCGGCCTTTGTTCTCACCTGCACTGGCTTCAACCAATCATACCTGGCGTCGCTGGTTGCACCTGGGGAGGCAAGCAAGATCCATCGCGTCTACCACGGTGTGGATCGCCGACGCTTTCAGCCACGCTTGTCACCACCCGCCAGCGAGGAGACTACGGGCGCCCCACCAGTGATTCTCTCCATCGGCCGGTTTGTTGAGAAAAAAGGCTTCCCCTATCTGTTGCACGCATGCGCCATCTTACGGGATCGTGGTTTCGATTTTCGTTGCCAGATCATCGGTGGGGGACCGCTCCGCGATACCTTGCAGGAACTCATCGAGTATTTAGATCTGCAAGGGATCGTTACGCTGGAAGGCGCTCGTAGTCAGGAAGAGTTGGTGGCGTGCTACACAGCTGCGACGGTTGTCACGCTGCCCTGTGTTGTGCTGGATAACGGCGATCGCGATGGCATTCCCAATGTGCTTGTCGAGGCGATGAGCATGGGCTGTCCCGTTGTCTCGACAAACATCTCTGGAATACCTGAACTCATTCAGGATGGTGAAAACGGATTGCTCGTGCCCCCGCGTGATGCTGTAGCCTTGGCCGATAGCCTGGAACGCGTGCTGCGCGATGCACAACTGCGCCGCAACCTCGGCGATGCCGCATCGGCGACGATCGCGGAACGATTTGATCTGGATGTGAACGCACGCCTGGTCGGAGCGCTCTTGCACACAACTGCCGGCGTCACGAGTGCCGCCCGCTACCACTTGAATCAAGGAGAATGACGATCATGCGAACAATCTGTGTCATCGGTACGGGATATGTTGGTTTGGTGACGGGGGTTTGTCTGGCCGACATGGGCAATCAGGTACAGTGCATTGATATTGATCCGCGCAAGATAGCCGCACTCCAAAAGGGTCAGGCACCCATTTATGAGCCAGGTTTGCAAGATCTCTTGGAACGCAACCTCCGTGCAGGCCGCATATCGTTTACTGAGCAATACCCTGTTGGTCTGGCCAATGCCGAATTCGTGTTCATTGCCGTCAATACGCCAGAAGCGCGTGACCATGGGGCGGATATGACGAATGTGCGCGCGGCGGCTCGGGCCATCGCCGAACATCTCGACCACGATGCCATCATCGTGAATAAGAGCACCATGCCCGTCGGCAGTGGTGATCTCGTCCAATCCATCATTGCATCTCACCTCGCGCGCCCATCCGTGCATTTCTCTGTCGTCTCGAACCCAGAGTTTCTGGCGCAGGGCGCCGCGGTCCGCGATTTCCAACGGCCTGATCGCATCGTACTTGGCTCGGCGGACCGCGAAGCGGCTGGTCGGGTCGCGGAACTCTATCTTCCCCTGCGTGCCCCGATTATGCTCACGGATCTCTATACTGCCGAGATGATCAAATACGCATCGAATGCCTTCCTGGCCGCGAAGATCTCGTTCATCAATGAGATTGCGCGCATCTGTGAACGTCTGGGCGCGGATGTCAAAGAAGTGGCGGCGGGCATGAGCTATGATCATCGCATTGGTTCGTACCATCTGGAAGCAGGCGTTGGGTTTGGTGGCAGTTGCTTTGGGAAAGACGTCCAGGCTTTGGCGCATATGGCAACCCAAGCTGGCCTCCATCCACAACTTTTGTACTCGATACTCGAGATCAACCAGGACCAACGCCGCATGCTCGTGGATCATCTCATCACGTTACTTGGCGCAGTGCGCGGCAAAACGGTCGCCGTGTTGGGTCTGGCCTTCAAGCCGAATACAGATGACCTGCGTGACGCCCCGGCCATCGATATCATCCAGTCGCTCCGTGCCCAGGGGGCGGAGATTCGTGCCTGTGACCCTGTCGCGAACGAGCGGAC
The DNA here is from genome assembly GCA_027459705.1 of Ktedonobacteria bacterium. Taxonomy (GTDB): domain Bacteria; phylum Chloroflexota; class Ktedonobacteria; order Ktedonobacterales; family JACDGC01; genus DAIDHM01. The sequence continues at coordinate 16,207 of DAIDHM010000137.1, forward strand.
GCGAGCCTTGCTGGGTGAGGATCAGATAACCTATTGGCAAACGGCATACGAAGCCATTGACGGAGCAGATGCCGTCATGATCATCACGCACTGGAATGAATTCCGCGGGCTCGATCTGGATCGTGTACGCGGCTTGCTGCGACGGCCGATCGTGATCGATGGCCGCAATTGCTACAATCCACTGGATATGGCGAAGGCAGGTCTGATCTATCGTGGGGTCGGTCGTGGTCAGACGGCGGCGCTGGAGAGCTCGCTGCCCACGCCATTGGCCGCCATATCGCATGCCTCAGGTGTGGCTACCATGGATCTCGCGCCGCGCGAATCTGCAGACATCGCACAACCGGTCATGGGTGAGTAATCAGGCGAAGCCCAGGGGACCATATGGCGGTGAGGCGATCGCACGGGTACTACGTTTGAGCGGAGAGATGCATTGCTGTCTTTCCGCTCAAAACACAAGCATGGTTGGCAGAACACCGCGCTGTGTGGTACACCATTTGTCACCCGCAAAATCCAGAACCCCTTGACAACGGATGCACGATGAGGTAGTATTACTCTTGCGTCGCGGGATAGAGAAGTGGTTATCTCGTCAGGCTCATAACCTGAAGATCGGTGGTTCGAATCCATCTCCCGCTACCTTGACGCGGGGTAGAGCAGTGGTTAGCTCGTCGGGCTCATAACCCGGAGGTCGTAGGTTCGAATCCTGCCCCCGCTACCGTATGAGGTGTCTCAGATTGTGAGATCTGCGGCACCTTATCTTTGGCGGCGTAGCTCAGTGGTAGAGCAAGGGACTCATAAGCCCTGGGTCACAGGTTCAAATCCTGTCGCCGTCACCAACGCCCTCGTTTGAGGGCGTTTTTCCTTGCCTAGCGCCACTTCCTGCCAAGCGTGATGTATTCTAAAACCCCGGTTTTCCCCGTGTTTGAGTCACTGTCTTCACAAAAAAGCAGTCCTTTTTTGTGGAGCCTTTAGTATCCTCTGATTGTCAATGCCCTCATTTATGATAGAATCATAGTTGTTACTTATCCGAAAGGAGAGCGAAATTGCTAGAAGATTTAACTCTGCAACCTATTTTTGCTCAGTTGTTTCAAAATCCTACCATTAAGGGAATGATGGATCTAACTCCTGTGCAGTTTGAAAAGTTTATTATTTTTGTTTTCCAATATGCAGGCTTTGATGTCGAATACGTTGGGAATTTGCATTTTCCTCATGGTCCGGGAGTAGACCTAAATCTCAGGTATTTCGGCCAATCTCAAGTTCAATATCGGGTCGAGATAAGAAGATACAATCCAGGTAATATGCTAGTATTTAATGATGTAGTCGCTTTTCTTGGCATTCTTCATATTGCAGGCAATGTACCAGGCATCTTAGTGACAACGAGTGAATTTAATGGACCAGCAAAAGCAGCAGCTACTGCTGCTCAAGAAAATATACAATTAGTCAATGGACAGTTGCTCCTACGATACATCGACTACGTCCGCGGTTCTAAAGTAAAAGACAGTTTTCTATCCCCTAAGACATCGTCAGAGCCAATATCACCCAGCCTACTCCCTATTGCTGACGGAATAAATCGACTGAAAAAAAGCACCACCAAAGTTATTTCCATAGCTAATAACAGAGGTGGCGTTGCCAAAACAACTTCAGCAATCAATATTGGTTTTGCTTTAGCTGCACAAGGGAAAAATGTCCTGCTTATTGACATGGATGGACAATGTTCCCTGTCAAGAACTCTACCAAATCCTGAGATTCCTCGAGAAACTAAATTTGATGAGCCATCGATTCGCGACTATGTATTGAAAGGAACATCAATCCGTACGTTAGTTAGACCAAGATTCAAGCGATAACCAAGCTGACTAATAGCGGCGGCTAAATCGCCCCGTTGAGTGTAACTGATTTGCCCGTTAGGAAATTGTCCTGCGCGTGCGAGCTCATCCACACTGAGCCCTGGTTTATACTGTACCGAGCAGCCGAAAATTGTTGGGTTGGATAACCGAGATGACGCAGATAACCTGCACTAAGCCTGGCAGTATCAGCTATGCCAGCACCAACAACTTACTCATCCATTGATTGCGCCTCTCATATAATCTGGTTGGCAGGACAATATACTGCACCAACCAGATTTCTGTCCCGTTGCGTAGCATATTCACCGCAAACGTATGGAGGAAGCGATGAGGATGCACTCGCGTCCTACCCGCTTTGAGACCCTGCGGCAGAACAACTCTACAGCATGCGTCGTAAGTGGGCACCCATCGACAGCTAAGAAGAAATGCTAATCACCTTCAAGAAATGGCTCAGGACGGCAGAGGGTGAGATAACGCGACAGATACTTTTTCGTCTCCTTGCCAAAGCCCACGGCGCGCAAGTCACGGGGGTATGCAGCACCCATAATGTCGAGATGGTGCGCTCTCTCGGCGCGGATCAGGTCATCGACTATACCCAAACTGATTTCACCAAGAGCAAGCAGCACTATGACGTGATCATGGATAATGTGGGGAATTGCTCGGTTGCCATGTTTCAACGTTTGCTCAATCCGCAGGGAATAGGCATTGTCGTGGGTTTCTCTACCATGCCACGCATGCTCAACCTTATGATCTTTGGGCCCAGTCGCTCCAAAACTGCCAAACAAAAGATAATGATGCTCATGGCGGACCCTACCCAACAGCATCTGCTCTTCCTCAAAGACCTACTTGAGTCTGGCAAGGTGGTATCAGTGGTCGATAGAGAATATCCACTGGCCGATACCGCTGAAGCCATTCGCTACCTCGAAGCCGGGCACGCGTCGGGCAAGGTTGTCATCAAGTTGACACTCCGCATCGGCTAAAGCCATAGCGGATTCTTAGTTCAGCCTGTCAGCGCAATCGGAGCTGTTGCCAGACACCGACTGGAGGCCATCAGTCCCTAAGCTTTGCGCCGTCTTGCGACGACTCGTTTCCGAGTGCCCCTCGGTACGATTGTG
>DAIDHM010000138.1 GCA_027459705.1 Ktedonobacteria bacterium
TTGCGCAATGAGTGGGAAAATTCCGAAACCATCTGGTGGACTGCCTTCACCACGGCGATCGACCGAGGCTGGCGTGCGGACTATTAGTGGGGTACAGTGTGAGCAGAGATGCTCCGCACCGCATCGACCGCCAAAGGAGGCCCACTGTGGACTTCGCGTTTTCCCCCGAGACCGCCGCCTGGCACACTCGCGTCAGCGATTTCATGGCACAGCACATCATCCCCAATGAACGATTGTTTTTCGAGCAGATCGCCGCGTCGGGCAATCAATTTCACCATGCCGAGATCCTCGATGAACTGAAGGACCTCGCCAGAGCCGAAGGGCTATGGAACCTCTTCTTACCCGACCCGCAATTTGGCGCTGGCATCAGCACGCTTACCTACGCGCCCCTGGCAGAGCTGATGGGACGCGTGGTCTGGGCTTCGGAAGTCTTCAACTGCAACGCGCCCGACACCGGCAACATGGAGATTTTGGCACAGTTTGGCACACCTGAGCAGCAAGCACGCTGGTTGCGCCCATTGCTGGATGGCACGATGCGTTCGGCATTCGCCATGACCGAGCCAGAGGTCGCCAGTTCAGACGCGACGAATATTCGTTTGACGATGCGGCGCGAAGGCGACGAGTATGTGCTCAACGGACGAAAATGGTGGATCACCGGCGCGATGCGTCCTCGCTGCGAAATCTTCATCGTCATGGGCAAGACGGCACCCGACAGCCCCGACAAGCATCACCAGCAGAGCATGCTCCTCGTGCCTCGCGACACACCTGGCGTGACAGTCGTTCGCAATCTGTCGGTTTTTGGCTATTCCGAATATGAGAGCCACTGCGAGATCCTCTTCGAAAATGTGCGCGTCCCCGCGAGTCATCTGCTGGGTGGTGAGGGCGAAGGCTTTGCTATCGCCCAGGCGCGGCTAGGGCCAGGGCGCATCCACCATTGCATGCGAGCGATCGGCATGGCACAGCGCGCGCTGGATCTGATGTGCCAGCGCGTCACACAGCGGGTAGCTTTCGGTCGGCCGCTGGCCGAACAGGGCGTCATCCAGGAATGGATTGCCGAGTCGACGCTGGAGATCGAACAGGCGCGACTGCTGACTCTGAAGGCAGCCTGGCTGATCGATACACAGGGTAAAAAAGCCGCCCAGAACGAGATCGCGATGATCAAAGTCGTGGCACCACGGGTCATGTTGAAGGTTATAGATCGCGCGATCCAGGCATTCGGTGGCGCAGGGGTCAGCGATGATTTCCCATTGGCGGCGATGTACGCGGGTGGCCGCACACTGCGACTGGCGGATGGGCCAGATGAGGTGCACCTGCGGTCATTGGCACGGGCAGTGTTGCGGCGCTTCACCCCACCACGCGGGTAACACTCGCATGTGGCGCGATATCCACCATCCAGAGATTGAGAGGGGGTGGGTGCGTGCCGCGGAAGTTCGCCAGAAAGAGAAATGCTATGCGCATCGAGGATATCCAGGAAGTCTGTGTCATTGGTGCCGGAACGATGGGATCGCAAATTGCGCTCCAATGTGCGCTGCACGGCTACTCTGTCGCGCTGACTGATGCATTGCCCGTGGCGCTAGAACGCGGAATTGCCAGCAATCGCCGTTTACTAGATACCCGTGTGAGCAAGGGGCGACTGAGTCAGGCTGAAGCGGAAGCCGCGCTGGCGCGCGTCCACCCCATAGTGGATCTTTCCGAGGCCGCGCGGTCAGCGGACTTCGTAATCGAGGCGGCCTTCGAGAATCTGGTTGTCAAGCGTGAGATCTTCGCCACGCTTGACGCCGTTGCGAAGCCAGAGGCGATCCTGACGTCGAATTCTTCGACAATCGTCATCAGCAAGCTCGTCGAAGGGACGCTACGTGACGCGACCCGTGCCGCGAATCTCCATTTCTTCCATCCGGTACTGGTGATGAAGTTGGTTGAGGTTGGCAAAGGGCCAGCCACCAGTGACACTACCGCCCAGGTCTGTATGGAGTTTGGTCGACATATCGGCAAAGAACCGGTGCTGGTTGAGAAAGAAATCTATGGCTTTATCGTCAATTATGTACTGATGCATCTGACGCGCGCCGCCTTCACGCTGTATGAAGGTGGCTACGCATCGTTCGAGGATATCGATAAGGCGCTGAAGTTAGGGCTGAATCACCCGATGGGCCCATTCGAGTTGGCAGACTTCAGCGGCGTCGACATCCTCTATGGCGCAATGCAGCAACGCTATGCCGAGACGGGTGACCCAACAGACCGGCCACCGGAATTCCTGGAGGAGATGATCCGCGCGCAACAGCTGGGCAGGAAGACAGGGCGGGGCTTCTACGAATACCCACCGAAACCCTGAGTTCCACCGTGATGGGGAGTACGCTGCCCAGCGACAGAGACGCACCGTACTCTCCACCACAATCCTCCGCTCGGTTCGCAACAGATAGCGCATTTGGGGAGCGCTGTGTGGTGCTCAAGGGGACATTGTTCCCTAAATTGCATGAAGCTCCGGGTGGCACACATGGATCGCACTTTGGCCGCGCGGCTTATATATATGGTGTAAGTTATTAGCAGGTATTTCATGCGTAATACGTTCGCATGCTTTCGAGCAGCAAATCAAAGGAAGGATGTGTCGTGGCGGAACACATCGATGCGATTGCCGTCGCCGATCTGGTCGAGTTTCTCTCGGTTGCGCAGCGGTTGGTCGTGCTGACTGGCGCGGGGATTAGCACAGAATCTGGCATCCCTGATTTCCGCTCGACGGAAGGTCTCTGGGCGCGTCACGCACCACCTACCTATCATGAATTTATGCGGGACGCCGACCAACGGCGAGCATACTGGCGACTGCGACGCGAACTCTGGCCGCGCGTCACCTCCGCTCAGCCAAATCCCGCACACCTGGCACTGGCAGAGCTTGATCGGCGGGCAATCCTGGCAGGGATCATTACCCAGAATTTTGATGGACTGCACCAAGAAGCCGGGGTCCCCCCTGACCGGATCATCGAACTCCACGGTACAAGCCACGAGGCGGCCTGCCAGAGCTGCCACGCGCGCCAGCCGATCGCCATGGTGCAGCAGCGCGTGGACGCGGGCGACGAAGATCCGCGTTGCTCGTGCGGGGGATACCTCAAAGCCGCGACAATCCTCTTTGGGCAACCTGTCCCTGCCACTTTGCTGGAGGCCGCAATAACTCTGGCGGAATCCTGCGATCTCTTCATGGTCATCGGTTCCTCGCTGCGTGTGCACCCTGCCGCGCGACTCCCCCAGATAGCACTGCGGCGCGGTGTCCCATTGGTGATTCTCAATCGAGAACCGACGCCACTGGATGTGCGGGCAGACCTGGTGATCAGGGCGACAGCGGGACCTTTTTTGGGAAGTGTGCTCGACACCTTGCGAGCATGAAAGGACCCTTACTACCGCTTTCTTGTTTGTCTGGCATAGGGCGTGCAATGCTCCAACTATCTGTCCATGATTCCGGACAGAAAGGAGTGAAAAACATGTTGTACACAATTTTGCTTTGGATCATCATTGGTGGTGCGGCAGGCTGGTTGGCTAGCCTCGTCACCGGGTCTGCTTTGGGCCTGGTCGGCGAC
>DAIDHM010000014.1 GCA_027459705.1 Ktedonobacteria bacterium
GGATATGCCGCATATATGCGGCATATCCGCAAATCGTTGTGACTAGCCTCCTCGGGCAGGGCATTTTTATGCACTGTACATCAAATGAGGAGCGATGAACTATGATGAATGTATAGTCTTCATGCTCCTTAATTAGATGACTTTCGAGATACGCCAGCGCGTCGGATATGAACCTCATTTCGGCATCAGGCATATTTGCCAACATCTCCTTGTTGAGCAGCACCGTATTGCTGGCCTTATCAGACTTCTCGATGGACATCTGCCACAATGGGCGATGGCACATAATGACAAGCATCTCACCCGATGGCCGAGGCTTTATTGTGCCATAATTGATGTGGGTATACATCGGACTATTGATGATCAGGACATCGCTCCCCAGCATGCGCTCGACAAAGCGTTCAGGGACTCAGTCACTCAACTCGAAATGGTCCTCTTCGTTATCGCTAGCGACGGCCACGAAGAGGAGTTGCATAGAGTTTTGGCTAGTTCGGTGCGCTTGACCCGGTATAGTGGGGGATTGCCACTTGGGGACGGCTGTTAAGTTCAATAGGTTTTGGCATCGGTGCAATCACTCAGGCCTCCGTTTTGTCTATTGCAAAGTGGAACGCCACGGAAAGCGGATGTCGTCATGTTGCAGATCCCCGATCCCTTTGCGGAGCGCATGCGTGCCTTGCACGGCGAGCAAGGCCAGATCTGGCTGGATGGCCTGCCAGCAGTGTTGAGTGACCTGATGACGCGCTGGGATCTCCGCCCTGGCACGACGATGGCTCCGCTCACCTTCCACTTCGTCATGACAGCTCAGCGGCAACACGATGGCCTGCCAGTCGTCGTGAAAGCCTGCTCCCCCACTGGCGAGTACCTGGAAGAAGCGACGGCATTGCGACTGGCGGATGGAGCTGGGATGGCGCGGTTGCTGGCAAGTGATGATGCTCATCAAGTGCTTGTATTGGAGCGGCTGGAGCCGGGGACCATGCTACGTGAACTCACCTTGACCGACGATGACGCGGCGACACACGCCGCCGCACTGGTGATGCAATCCCTCTGGCAGCCTGTCCCCCGGCAGCATCCATTCCCAACGACCGCCCAATGGAGCAAAGGACTGGAACGGCTACGGGCACACTATGCAGGTGGCACAGGGCCGATCCCGCATGAACTGGTCGCCGAGGCCGAACGGCTCTACGCCTGGCTGAGCCTCAGCGCCGCACCGCCCGTAGTGCTGCATGGCGACCTGCACCATGAAAATATCCTCGCAGCGCGCCGAGCGCCCTGGCTGGCAATTGATCCCAAGGGGTTGATCGGCGAGCCCGCCTATGAGACAGGGGCGCTGCTGCGCAATCCTCTTCCAGACCTCCTACAGGATCCCCATCCCGCGCGCATCCTCGATCGCCGCATCGCCATCCTGAGCGAGACACTGGCGATCGACCGCGCGCGTCTCATTGGCTGGGGCATCTATCAGGCGGTCCTCTCGGCCTGGTGGAGTATTGAAGATTTTGGTGCAGTCGCCGGGGAGGAGATCGCCATCGCGGAGATCCTGCTATCACTGGCGGGCTGAGCGTGCGCCAAAGTATCCCAGGATGTGCGACAATAGGGTATGGGCGCGGCGGAATCGCCGATGGATCCCCCACAGACTCGCACACCGAGGCATTGATGATGGCAACACCCGTCGATAATCCCCAGCTGATCGATCTGGCGCGACACCCTGGCGTGGTGGCAGTTGTCGGCTTCTCACCCGATCCGATGCGCCCCAGCCATGGCGTCGCACAGGCCTTGATCGCCAGTGGCGTCACGATCTATCTTGTCAATCCGATGTACGCAGGTCAGAGCAGCCTGGGGAAGCAGATTCTGGGATCACTGGCGGCCGTGCCAGAGCATATCCATATCGTCGATGTCTTTCGCCGTGCCGATGGCGTACCACCAATTGTGGATGAAGCCATCGCTGTCGGCGCTGATGCGCTCTGGCTTCAGTTAGGGATTTTTCATGACGCGGCGGTAGCGAAGGCACGCGCCGCCGGGATGTCCGTCGTCATCGATCGTTGTTTGAAGATCGAATATCAGCGCTACGCGGTCGGTGGATAGCGGCCGACAGATTGTGGATAACTATTGTGGATAGGTGGATACAAGATACTCCGCGTGAGGAAAGACTGGCGAAATATCTCGCGCGGTCGGGGGTTGCTTCGCGCCGTTCCGCCGAAGATCTGATCGCGGCGGGGGTGGTGCGGGTCAATGGCAAAATCGTCACGGAGATGGGGACGCGCGTCGTACGAGGACGCGATCGCGTCGAGCTCAACGGCGAAGTCATCGCACCGATCGTCGAGAAGACGACAGTGGCGATCCATAAACCCACGGGGTTTGTCGCGACCGCATATGATCCGCAGCATCGCCCGATTACCGAACATCTCTTGCCGAATGAACTACGCCAACTGCGCCTGGTACCGGTGGGACGATTAGATGCAGATAGCGAGGGCTTGCTCTTGCTCTCCAATGACGGCGAATTGGCGTTGCGATTGACCCATCCACGCTTCGGCACGACCAAGACGTATCATGTGCTTGCGGATAATCGCCTGACCAGCGAGCAATTGGATCAACTGCGTCAGGGGGTCGAGTTGCCTGGCGAAGAGGAGCGGACCACAGCGCCCGCGCAGGTGCGACGTATCATCGCGGACGCGGAGCCGGGACAATATTGGTTCGAAGTGACGCTACACGAAGGACGGAAACGCCAGGTACGCCTGATGTTCGCTGTGGTCCAGGCACGCGTGTTGCGGCTGATCCGCGTTGGCATTGGCCAACTCGATCTGGCAAAGATAGTGCCGAATCCCCGCGATTTTCATATTCTGACGCCCGATGAGATCATGTTAGCCCAGAAACCTGCCACGCCACTGACCCGCGACGCCATTCGCCGCGATCCCGGTCATCGGGCGCCACCGCCGCAAGATCTGCTGCACAATGATTCTACCGAAGTAACTCCGCCGCCGCCACGCGATGGCTTCCGCCGCGACACCGAGCGCATGGGCTCGCCATCTCCTCGCGATGGCTTCCGCCGCGACCCGGAGCGCACCGGCCCACCACCTCCTCGCGACGGCTTCCGCGGTGATCATGAGCGCATGGGCCCACCGCCGCCTCGCGATGGCTTCCGCCGCGACACCGAGCGCACCGGCCCACCGCCGCCTCGCGACGGTTTCCGCCGCGACACCGGCCGCATGAGCTCGCCACGCCCTCGCGACGGCTTCCGCCGCGAACCTGGTCGCATGGGTCCACCACCCGCTCGTGACACTGGGTACCAGGAACCAGAGCGCGAAACACCTTCACGCATTGGCTTCCGCCGCGAACCTGGTCGTCCTGGACCTCCGTTGCGGGTGAGCTACCGCCGCGAACCTGGTCGGACTGAACCACCGCCGCGCATGAGCTATCGTCGCGAAGCTGGCCGACCGGAGCCGCCGCCGCATGCGGACGGACCTCGTGAGCCAGACCACGAGGAGCAATAGGATCGGCGCTGTCTTGCTCATCTCCCAATGTTTCGATCGCGAAACAAGGAAGATTGAACGGGGAAGGCAGCACGACTTACCGCCCGTGCGCGTGAATCACCAATGCTGGCATGGAACGAGCGTACGCAACGCGATCAAAGCCGATGTTCAGACGCGCGCCCTAGCAATCTGGCCAGGGAAAGTGGCACTACCGTGCTGGCGCTGGCGTCGCAAAGCGATGCGCGTTATCATTATAGGACGAAGAGGCGGCATGTGGTGCGCTGCCTGAGGAGAAGAGAAACCATGCCAAAATTGATCGATGCATTACATCGCGCTGGTAAATCGGCGGCTGTGGGATTTGGCTTCAGCAAGGGAACTGGGGCTGCCAGGAAGAGCAAGGCCACCGCGATTATCGTCTCGGCCAAGACAGCTACCGACGCCCAGCGGATGATACAAGCCGGGGCGGATGTGGTGATTGTCACACCGGAGGTCGCCGCACAAGGCTTCAAGAGCGACGTCAGCTGGGGAGTGGATCTGCGCGGAATTGAGAAGGTGGATGTGGCGCAGTTGCGGGGCACGCAGGAAGGTGGCGCGGATTTCGTCATCCTGAGCACGAGTGCGCCAGCCCGGGCGCTGGCAACGAAAGTGGAGAAGCTCGAACGGGTTATTGATGTCATCCCGCCCACTGACGATCCGCTGCTCTTGAAATTTCGCGCACTGAATTTGCTGGACGCGGATGGCGCAATCTTTGAGACGCGCTTCACCGCGCAAGATCTGGCGGCGCTACGAGTTGAACAATTCGCTCAACTGCGGGCATTGCGTGAGGTGCTCCGTTTCCCGGCAATTGTGACGCTCCGCGAGATGCCATCTGAAGAAGATCTTCCCTTGCTGGTCAAGCTCGGAGCACAGGGCATCTGGCTGATCGACGCTTCAGAGGAGCAAGTGAATACCCTGCGTGAATTGCTGGAGCGGGTGCCACGCGAGCATGATGAAGATAGCCCGTCGGTTGGTCCGATGGTGGCGAGTAGCCCGGTGGCGGACCACGGCGAATAACGCTCCCTGACGAATGGGATAAACGACATGAGGACGCGGCCTCCCGAGAAGCCGCGTCCTCATGTCAGATGGCGACGATCAATGGGCTCCGACCGGCACGGCGACGCGTCGTTGTGCCTGGGCTGCGAGTCGTTGCGTTGCGCGCTCTGCATTGGTCGCGCTGACAGCGGTTGGCTGCGTTTTGCCAATATACCCGGAGCGCAATTTCGTGCCTTCGCGCCAGTAGGCATACCAGTAAGGACCATGACCGGGACCATTTTTGCAGGTGCCACAGGTGGGCTTCCCGCATTTGCGATACTGCAACTGATACGTAATGTGCTGGTCTGTTGGTAGCTTTGACATGGACTCGTCCTCCCATCACCTTCACCACTCACTGACGCGGTCTGCTGGCGGAATGAGGTATTCTCAATGCCTGTGTGATTCCTTGGGGGGAACTGATGCCGCAGCCGCTCGGTGGTTCTGTCTCAAGAATAACACGGCACCCTGATTTCTCTCTGAATAGCATGGTGTCTTGTCTGACTATCTTGTCATAAAACCCTTGTGTTACCAACAAAAAACGAGATGGATTCTGTCACTTTGTTCATCTTGGTCAATTCTGCCCCAAAACGTACCTGCTTTGCTTGCTTCACTTGCACGAGCATGACGATCATCAGCGCGCCGTTCACCTGCCCGATGATCGACCATAATGACCCTCGTCCTTCTCTGGTTGCGGTACAGTGACGGCGATGCTACAATCGCATCAACTGTTGGCGGCCTGGAATACCATGCCTGCGCCACAGATCTTTTGGTTCTAGCAGCATCCCGGAGGCCCACATGCGTACCCAAGAGGTAGGAGATACTGTCTCGGCGCCATTTCCTTCAGAGCAATCCACAACCCTGCGGACCTCCTGGTGGCGGCGCGTGGACCGTGCCAGTCTGGCGCTGGCAGGAGTGACGCTGACCGCGCTGCTTTTCCGCCTCTATGGGTTGAACTGGGACCAGAACACCCACCAACATCCCGATGAACGCGCCATTACGATGGTCGTGCAATGTCTGGGCTGGCAGAGCGTCCCACCGGGCTGCCCACCCAACCCCGCACCCGCCAATCCGCATTTCTTCGCGTATGGTTCATTCCCGATGTACCTGTTGGCGCTGGTGGTCAACGGGCTGGCCGCGCTCTTCAAAAATGTCCACGGTCTGCCCACCGATGGCGGCACTTTCAATGACTATAACCACATCACGCTTGTCGGACGCGCGCTCTCCGCGTTATTCGATACTGGCACGGTGCTGGTGACGGGGTTATTGGCGCGACGGCTCTTCGGTAGCTGGTGGGGGGTATTCGCCGCGGCCTTTGTTGCTTTCGCCACGTTAGAAGTACAGCTCTCGCACTTCTACGCCGTCGATACCGTGCTGACCTTCTTCGTCACGTTGGCGCTCTTCGCAGCGGTTGGGCTTTCGCTGCACCGGCCATCGCCGCGCGCGGCGGCGGCCATCATGCTGCGCTCCGTGCCCCCCCTCCGTGAGACGCTCACCTGGGCACTGCTCGTTGGGGTCGCAACCGGACTTGCCCTCACCAGCAAAGTCAGCGCGGCGCCGCTGGCTTTGCCGATTGCGCTGGCGCTGTTGTTGCGCTGGCGGCGATTGGGGTGGTCTGGTTGGCCGGATATCGTGATCGTGGCCGTCACGGCCCTGACCACCACGGCGATCGTCTTCGTGGCGACAATGCCCTATGCCCTCCTGGATCCCACACAATTCTGGCACGATATCAACGAGCAGAGTGCCCTGGCCAGCGGTACCATCGTCTATCCCTATACCATCCAGTTCGCCAATCGCGCGCCCTATCTGGATCAACTCAAAAATTTCTTCATCTGGGATCTCGGCGCGACGCTCTCGCTGGCTGCGTTGGCGGGCGTGCTCTACGCAGTGGCGCGGATCTGGCGCCATTGGGATGACGTGTTGATCATTCCAATGGCATGGGTCGTCGTCTATTTCGCCATCACGGGCAGTTTCTATACGAAATTTCCCCGCTATCAGTTGCCGATCTTCCCCATGCTGGCGATTCTGGCGGCTGGTCCATTGGCAGCCCTGGCTTCCGCCCGGGCCTCTGATGGCGCGGCGCGCCTGACGCGCGGATGGCGCGGATGGCTGGCGCGCGCCGCCGCGGCGATGACCACGCGTTTCGGCGCCAACTGGCCAAGAGCGCTGGCGACCAGCCTCGCTGCCATTACGATCGCTGGCGGGTTGATCCTTTCGCTGGCATATCTGAGTATCTATACCACCCCGATGACGCGCATCCAGGCTTCGCAATGGATCTACGCGCATATCCCCGCTGGCAGCACCATCACCCACGAGGTCTGGGATGATGCGTTGCCCTTGCCACTGCCGAACGAATCAGTCTATCAGTATCATTATGAGGATCTCAACCTCTACGACCCCGACACCGTCGCCAAAACGCAGACACTGGCCAATCAGCTCGCCAACGCCAATGACATCATCCTCGCCAGCGCCCGGCTTTCGAAATCGATTACCGGTGTGCCCTATCTCTATCCGATGACCTCGCGCTACTATCAACTGCTCTTCAATGGCCAGTTGGGCTTCCACCTGGCACACGCTCCCTGGCAAAATTATCCGCACCTGGGCCCCTTCGCCGTGCCAGATTCCAGCGCCGACGAGAGTTTCTCGGTCTATGACCACCCAACGGTCTGGATCTTTGCACGCGATGCTGGACCACCGATGACGGCTGAGCACATCCAGGCGCTGTTGCTGGCAGGTGTCACCCTGCCCGCGCAGTCTGGCGCGCTCGCCAGCCAGAAGCCGCTCTTGCTCACGTCCCAGGCCATCGCGGCCGATAATCAGACGGCGCCGCTCTGGCAGCGCTTCAGCCCGACGAGTTGGCAGACGCAGTTCGCGCTCCCGCTCTGGTGGCTGGCAGTCGAGATCCTGGGACTCTGCGTTTTCCCGCTCCTCTTCATCGCCCTCCCCGGGCTGCAAGATCGCGGCTGGGGACTGGCGAAAGCGCTGGGCGTCCTGGGACTGAGTTTCACCGTCTGGCTCCCAGCCAGTCTGGGGCTCATCCCATATGAAGGCGCTACGGTCTGGCTGGCGTTGCTCGTGCTGGCCGTGATCGGCGGATTCACTGCCTGGCGCCAACGCGAGCGGATGCGCGCGTTCTTCCGCGCGCACTGGGGCATCATCGTCCTGACCGAAGCACTGACACTGGCGGCGTTTCTGTTCTTCGTCGGCATCCGTTCGCTGGACCCCGATCTCTGGCACATCTGGCGTGGCGGCGAAAAACCGATGGAGCTGGCTTTCCTCAACGGCATCCTGCGGAGTCGCTCGCTGCCACCGCTCGATCCCTGGTTCGCCGGTTCCTATATTAACTATTACTACTTCGGGCAGTTTTTGATCGCTACCCTGATCGAGTTGACGGGGATTGTGCCCACGACGGCCTTCAACCTGGCCATCCCGATGCTCTTCGCCCTGACGATCGCTGGCGCGGTCTCGGTGGTCGGCGGACTGACGCGCCGCTGGTGGGTAGGCGTGCTCGCGGGCTGGGCGGTCGCGGTAGCGGGGAACCTGGATGGATTGCGCCAATGGTGGACGCAATTCCAGGCGGTACAAGCGCACATTCCTGTCCCAGTCTATGATTACTGGGCCAGTAGCCGCGTGATCCCCTACACCATCAATGAGTTTCCATTCTGGAGTTTTCTCTATGCCGATCTGCACGCGCACGTCATCGACCTACCGATTATCCTGATCGGATTGGGCATTGCGGCGTCGTTGCTGGTGAGTGGGGGAGGCCCCATGCGGCCAGGCCGCTATCTCACCTATTTCCTGGCGGCACTGGTGCTGGGGGCAATGGCCTGCATCAACACCTGGGATATGCCGACCTATGGTGGTGTCATCATCCTGGCACTGGTCATTGCGGAGTGGCGAGCACTGCCGCGCCGCGCCAATGCCTCAGCGCTGGTGGCCGATCCGCGGCCAGGATTCACCACCTGGCCGCGGATCGCGCTCCTCTGGTTAAGGGCAATCTTCGGCAACACGCTCGCCATTGGACAGGCACAAAACGCGAGCGCGTCCGCCAACGCACAACTACTTGCCTGGTGGCAGACGCAGTCGCGACCCATCATCGCCTGGTCAGAGGTGAGACGCGTCGTCCTGACGATCTGTGGGATCATCGGCGGCGCTATCGCGCTCTACTTGCCGTTCTACACCCACTTCCAATCTTTATACGGCAAGCTCGGTCCTGTCACCACTCCGACGGATCCAATCCTGTTCTATGTCATTTTTGGCTTGTGGCTCTTCGTGATCGTGACCTTCTTCGCCATCGAGATCCTGGATCGCTGGACAGTCTACACCGAACGCCATCCAGCGTCCTGGTTGGGGCACATCGCTGGCGACCCCGCGCAACGCGCGGTGACGCTCGGCCTCGTGTTGACGGTCGCGCTGACGTATCTGACGATACGGAGCGTCAAGTCCTTGCTGATCACGCTCATCATCCTGGGACTGGCATTACTCATATCGCGTGTGCAGGGACCTATCCGCATCTTCACCTATCTTGTCATCCTGGTAGGCCTGGGGGTGGCGCTGGCAGTGGAATACGTCTATCTGCGCGACTTTCTGGATAATGGCGCGTGGGAACGCATGAATACGGTCTTCAAGTTTTATTACCAGGTCTGGATGTTGCTGGGGCTGGGAGCAGCCCTGGCGCTGGGGATGATCCTGCCACGCATTGGCCACGCCTTCGTGCGCCTCCTCGGACTGGCGCGCGAGCAAGATCTCGACGCGACTGACGCGGACTACGCTGCTGCCGGGGGAGAGTTGCCAGCTGGCTCCATGAGGTATGCGCCCGCCGGACCTCACCTGCCTGGAGGAGTCGGGAGCGTGCTGGCCTTCGCGGCGGCTGGGTCGCCGAACGGCAGTGACCAGGCCGGGGAGGATGCCGCGTCTGCGCCACCTCGCTGGGATGCGCCTGACATCCTCGAAGCAGTGTACTGGCCGGCTCCGGCGACGCGCCCACGCGTCCAGAGCGACCTGCTGGTGGGATGGGGATTGCGCATCACCTGGTTGATGGTATTGGTGGTGCTGGTCTTTGGCGCGTCGGTCTTCCTCTTTGAAGGCACAGCGGTCCGCGTCAATGATCCGCTGCTCTGGGCGCAAGTGCAACCACCGACCAATCCATTGCACGCCACGCCTTCATTGGATGGGTTCGCCTACATGCATTCCTGGTTCCCAGGCGACGCCGCGGCCATCACCTGGATGAACGAGCATATCGGGGGAGATCCGGTAATCGTGGAAGCCAGTGCGGATCCGTACCAGTGGTTTGGCCGCGTCTCGATCTATACCGGACTGCCGGCGGTATTGGGTTGGGCCAACCACGAATCGCAACAACGCTATGGTAGCGAGGTCTTCGCACGGCTCCCGGATGTCACCGCGCTGTACACATCGGGGGATCCGGCACAGGTCATGGCGGTTGTACAAAAATATCATGTCCATTACATCTATGTTGGACAGCTAGAATGTGTGTATTATGTCCTGCATGATCCAAATCCGACGACGCCGTCCACCCAGAACATCCAGACCTGCGCGTCCGCTCACGATCAACTTGGCTCGCTGGCCGTCTTCCAGACAATGGTGCAGCAAGGCCAATTGCATGTAGCTTACCAGAATGATCTGGTGACGCTCTATGCCGTCGGCGGATGATGCGCCACACGCAGAGCCAACGTAGCAGGCGGCGACCGTCGTCGCAGGACAACGGTCGCCGCCTAGAGTGCGCTGCAGTTCAAGCGACCAGACGGTCTCGCTTGGCGGGTTGCGGAGTAATGGCTGACTCTTTGGTTGACTGCGGGCGGGAGTCGACATACCGCCAACGGAACACTTTGGCAGCTTCATCGAGTTGACGGGCGATACTGCTGAGCAGTTTCGCGGACTCGACGGTCTGCTGCATATTGGCGGTCAATTCTTCGGCGGCGGCCGAGACCTCTTCAGCCGCGGCGCCGTTCTCTTCGCTCACATTGGCAACTTCTGTCAGCGCCTGGTGCATATTGCTGGTATTATCCGCCATGGCGATGGCGCGTTGACGCGAAGCCTCGACCTTGGTGACCGCGCTCGAGACACTGGCAACCCCTGCTTCCATCGTCTGCGCGGCGTTAGTGGTCTCCAGGACGGTCTGTTCGATAATCTGCACGATCTCTTTGGCGGAGGTCGCTGATCGTTCAGCGAGTTTGCGCACCTCATCGGCGACGACGGCAAACCCACGACCTTGCTCACCAGCGCGTGCCGCTTCAATCGCGGCGTTGAGTGCGAGCAAGTTGGTCTGGTCGGCAATCTCGGTAATCGTACCGACAATCTGGCCGATATGCGCGGAATGTTCCTGCAGTTTTGTCAATTTTTCCGCTGATTGTTGAATCCGTTGCTTGAGTTCACCCATGGCGGACGCGCTATCGGTCGCGCTGTTGGTGAGCGAATGACTCATCTCTTCCAGCCGGTCAATCTCCACCATCGCATTCGAGACTTTGGTATTTTGGTCCAGGGCGCCCGAGGCGACGGACTGGGTCGCGATGGCGACTTGTTCGGTGGCATGTCCGCTCTGTTCGGTGACCTCGGCAATCTGGGTGGATGCCGACGCGGCTTCTTTTGAGAGCTTGGAGACGATACCCGCGAGATGATGCAACTGCTCGATCATCGTCTCCTGGGAACGGATCAGCTGACAGAGTTCATCCGTCCCTGGATATTGTTCCACGATTCCTCGCACAGAAGTAAGGTCGCCAGAGGTAATCTGCTGGGTGATCTGTTGCAGTTGCGCGAGTGGACGCGTAATCACACGGGCGATGAGCAAGCTGACCGCAATGCCCAGGAGCAGGGCCACGACCGCCAGAATCACCATGATGACGATGCCCTGTTGGCTTTGCGCCTGTGCCGCGAGGTCGCTCTGGTTGACCTGCGCGGCGACGACGGTGAGATAGCCATCAGAGGCGGTCAACATGCCATCAAACGGGACGCTGACATATGCGGCCTGGGCGCCGGCGCGATCACCCTGGGTGAACATGGCGAAGGCCTGATCATTGCCTTGTTGATATGGCCCCCAGGCATTCTGGAACGCGGTCAATGCCTGTTGTTCCGCAGGAGTCGCTTGTGCTTGCGCCTGCTGAAGCAGGGCATTGACATTGGCGACATCCTGCTGGTATTTCTGTTGATACGTGGCGATGTCGGCTGGTTTACT
>DAIDHM010000192.1 GCA_027459705.1 Ktedonobacteria bacterium
GAGGTCCTCGCGACCCTCCTGGAGAGATTGGGGTTGCTTATGATGGATATCGAGCAGGCTATCGTCGAAAGCCCATTATACCAGTCCGTGATGGCGCGCCAGATTGCCGAGAGTCGCGCCGAAGCCATGGCTCAAGGCAAAGCCGAAGGCATAGCTGAAGGCAAGGCCGAAGGCATAGCTGAAGGCGAAGCTAAGGGCAAAGCCGAGGGTGAAGCCGAGGGCCTCGCGAAAGCCATCGCGACCCTCTGGCAGACCACATACCAGACTGCGTTACCCGCCGACATCGCCGCTGTGCTGCCCACCTACTCGGAGCAGCAGTTGCTGGCGATCCTCAGCGCCATCGGCGCGCGATCCACCGTAGACGAGCTACGGGCTACATTCCATTGGTGAGGCGCCTGTGCGGGGCGCGGCTATCACCGCCGCTCCTCGCACCCATCCATTGCGCCACCCACGACTGTGTCGCTCACGGCATCACGCATCGCGCGCCATCGCCAACTCTGACGCTGTTCGCTGGATATGTGGTGGCTGGGCTCTGCGCCCCACAATGCGTATGACGCATCCCCTCGCCCGCGCTCCCCACGCATCTTCACCCCCCTACGTAGTATGCCTCCCCCACGCCAGATGCATTCCCTCTGCTCAAGGCGCGCGATCCGCCAGCCTGGGCCTATGCCGCGCAGGCGGCATTCGTGGCCCGCGGGCCTCTAGGCGCGAATTCATTCGCCCGCGCTCCACCGCGCCTCCACCCGTAGCATGATCGCCTCCCATGGGCAACACCGTCGCCATTTGCCTCCCACGTACGGTGATAATCGGTTTCAACCGATTTCGTACAACTAGACCATGATTTCAATCATGGGCGGGCTGCAGGCTGATGAAACCGGATGAATCCGGTTGGCTCCATGTGGGCTGTGGTGTGCGTGGCTACCATCCCTTTGGGAAGCGGCACCGATGCGATTGTTTTGGGGGGATGATACCATGCTCGCGGGGACCCAACCCGCTTCAGCGGGTTTCGCCGCCCGCAGGCGCTTAGCCGGAGGATTGCATCCTCCGGCGGACCGTCCACGGCGCTGGCCCTGCACACCCCGCTCGCCTATCCCCCGGCGGCCCCCATGCACCACGTCCACCCATGCACACCATGCCCCCCCAAAAAAATTTCCCAACGCGCTCCGCACGGATCGGGATCTGGGTGAGCTTCTCGGATCCGATTTGTCGTGGAGCATTGGAACCGAGAAAGTAGAAAGCGATCAGGCTAATCATAACCAGGAGGCGTAGCTCGCGCGAGACGAAAACCCAGATCGCCGCCACGGTTGCCGATGGTCAGCCCGCCGCGAGACGCCGCACGCGCGTACGTCGGAGCGCCGAACCACGATCCGCCACGAATCACGTGGGCTGAAGTGGTATCACTCATATTTTCGCGTCCATCACTCGCATCGTAAGGGTATGGCTCTAAGATCGTGCTGCACCATTGCCAGGCATTGCCCGCCATATCGTGCGCGCCGTATGGGCTGGCATCGCCCGCCACGGCATAAGCCCCCACCGGCGTCGTCGTCCCTTTCCCACCATCAGCGGTATTCGCTCTGGCGGAATCCCACTGGTTACCCCACGGATAGATACGCCCATCCGTGCCTCGTGCTGCTTTCTCCCACTCCGCCTCCGTCGGCAATCGCCAGGGATCGCCGGTGATCTTCGCCAGCCACGTGGTATACTGGACTGCATCCGCCCACGCCACATTCACTACGGGGTGGTCAGGCGTGTGTAACTGTACCTGCCAGACGATGTTGTCATCGGGCGGCTGACGTACGGCCCCGGCCTGCACCGCCAGCGCGTATTCCGCAACCGTCACAGGGTATTGGCCGATCTGAAAAGCCGAGGCGATGGTAATCAGGCTCTGCGGCTCTTCGTTGCCGATTGCATCAGGATCTTTGGCGGGATCGCTACCCATAAGGAAGGGCCCGGCGGGGATGTTCACCACTGGCGGGAGAATCACCTTGACTGAGCCATAGATTTTACCCACGAATCCCAGCGATTTCAGAGGCGCCGGGACCATATTCTTCGGCTGGTTCGCGTGTGAGTGATTGGCAGGCAGGTGCGTGAACCAGTAGAAACCCCCTCCCAGAACGGCCACCGCCGCGCCTGCTACCCCGGTCGCGAGCAGCGCGCGGCGGGTGATACCATTTTTGTAAATGTGTGACATTGGTGATGAGATAATGAACAATTTGGCTGCAGGATACGTTTGTGATAGCGAATATGATGCTGGAGAGATCTGGGTTGGTCCTGATGGCGCATCGATGTCGGTCGCCGCATGGGGTAGATTGGTGGGCTGGATGCTACGTGTGAAGGCCGCGGCGAAGTCACGGACATTGGGATAGCGATCCGATGGCGCTGAAGACATCGCGCGCTGGATCGCCGCGCTGGCCGCCGCGGGCAGATCGCGCCGTAGCGTATCGGGTGCGGGAGTGATGCTGTTCTGGCGCACCTGCGCGGGGTTGCGACCGGTCACCATCTCGTAATACAGGACGCCCAGGCCATATTGATCGCTCAGCGGCGAGGCGGCATCGCCCATCGCCACCTCTGGCGCGATATAGCCGGGTGTCCCCAGCATCTGGCCGGTGGCGGTCAACGGCATCCCGCTGATATCGAAGATCTTGGCGATGCCGAAGTCGGCCAGATACACCTGATCCTGGTCATCCAGCAGCACATTGGTCGGTTTGATGTCGCGATGGATCACCCCCAGGTGATGGGCATGAGCCAGCGCATCGGCGATCTGCTCCCCGATCCGCGCCACCTCGGCCAGCGGTAGCAGGTCCGCCGCGATGCGCTCCGCCAGTGTCTTGCCCGCCATATACGGTAGCACCATGTAGAGGATGCCCTGGTCCTCCCCGTCCGCGAGCAATCGCAGGATGTGCGGGTGGCGCAGACCCCGCAGAATCTGCACTTCGTGCTGGAAGCGCTGGCGCGTCTGGTCAAAGCTGGCCTGCGCCAGCAATTGCCAGCCAGGTGGCATCGCCTTGATGGCCACGATATGGGTGGGATCGGCGATCTCATGACCGAGGAAGACAATCCCCATCGCCCCTGACCCCAGGGGGCGGTCCAATTGATAGTTACCCAGCGTTCGTCCGACCAGATCGCGCGGATCCGCCACCATACCGCGAGCCTCCTATGCCCCAGATCACGATCAGTTATCTATTGTGAACCCTTGTATGCCTGCTACAGTATAACCCAGACGTGATGCCTGCACAAGGATACTCACTCACACGCGTATGAGAGTCCGTGTACGATAGTTTGTTGATGCGCTCACTCACGGGACTTCAGCGGTTCATCGCAACATATAAAAAACCACCAGGTCCGCGAAAGAGGCGCACTGGCGTCTCGCGAACCTGGTGGGAGTGACTAGCCAGATTGTTTCTCACTGGCAAGAATCCGTAGTGGCGCTGGTGGCCCGCCACCGCTGTCGGGACGGCCGGGCAGAGTCCGCGCTTTCACCAGCGCGCGGCCCAGGCTGTAGATTGCCGGGACGACGATAGCAGCGGCGCCTGCCAGGGTCCGCAATTGGGTATCCGAGATGCCGACGGGGATGCCCGCCACCACGAGCAGGCTCACCAGCGTAGTAAAGGCGCTCAGCCAGAATTCCGTCGTCTGTATGCCTGGTTTTGGGGTCATCGTTCGCTCTCCTTCACTTGAGCAGGCGGTACTCCATGGCGCGCGATCGCCCATGCGCCTAACTCAGCAGCGCGCGCACCGCCTGAGCCAGCGTCAGAGCGCGCTGCATCTCCGCGGGCGGCGCGGCCAGCGCGGCGATCTGCTGGCGAAGCGCCGCCAATTGGCGCCCGGCGTCGCCCAGAAACGCGCCACCCGTGGCCGTCCACCCGATAATGGCATTGGTATAGCAACATTCTTTGCCAAAACTGGTAACCTGTGGTGTCTCCACGGGTTGCCCCACCCAGGGATTGGCTGTGGCAAACTCCTCGATGGTCATGCTATCCTCCCGCGCGCCGGTCACCACCCAGACCGCGCCATAACAGAGCCGCGCCATCCACCAGCTATCCGTGCCATCTTGCCAGAAGCCGCCCCACGGATTCATCACCCGGACGCCGTCCGCCAGCAACCCACAGGCGACGCCCACGTGGGTATATCCCGGAAAATGCTGGGGATCACCCGGCGCCACTTTCCAGTTCGACGGCATGGTGAGAAGGACGGGCTGTCCCGCCGCCAGTGCCATATGGATCGCGGCGATCAGCGTGGAATTATCGCCGCCGACGTGTTGCAGGTGGATGCCGAGGCGCGCGCAATAACCCACGAAATGGTCGATGCTGAGCGGACCGGTGTAGTCTTCCCCATAGATGGCGTCTTTGAGCGCGTCCGCGGTGAATGGCCGATGCAGGGTGTAGATCAGCGCGGCCGCGAGCGCGGCTGCCACGCAGTTCCAGCGCGCGTTCTCATCCGCTTGCCCATTAGTCGGCGGATCGTTGAGTTGGTTGACCAGCGGAAAATCCGGTAACATGAACATCCTTGGCCTCACCACCAGGGGAGATGGCTCGCGAAGAGCAGGACGAGCGCGCTGAGAAAGCTGATCGCCGCTGAGATCACCAGCACTTGCAGCGAGACAGCGCGTTGATCGCCGCGCTGATGTTCGCGCCGTACGTCAGCTTCCCAGTGCGTCTCCAGCGTGTTGATGCGGCGTTCAGCTTCGCGCATCATCGTCTGCTGCACCTGGATCGCGGTGGTCAGTTCGGCGATCTGCGCGATCAGATCGCGCAGTTGATCAGAGGTCGCCACAATCGCCCGGCTCAACTCACGCCTGGCGGCGCTGACGTGCGGAACGGTGTGAAAGTGAGAAGATCGCGCGGTCATCCATGCCTCCTCGCGCCGCGCCGACGCGGATCCATCCGGCCCCGCGGCTCCATGTCGCGCATCGATAGTGTTACCGCGCTGGTGCAAACACCGTATGAGTAAGAGAATGCATGATGTGTAGCTCGCTACGGGTCAACGTGCGCTACAATGCTAGTGATGTATGTGCAATTGAAGATCGCAGGAAAATCACCGTTTTCAGGAGGCCAGCATGCCGCAGAATGGACTTGACCCGATCGCGAGGAACGCGCCCACCCCAGCGACTGCACCAGAGCAAGTCGCCGATGGCATCTGGCGGATAGCGTTGCCCCTGCCTTTTCCACCGCGCGCGGTCAATGTCTATCTCCTGGCTGGTCCTGACGGATGGACGTTGATCGATTGCGGTTCCGGTCTGCCCGACGCCATGGCGGCGCTCCACACGGGGTTGGCAGCGCTCGGCCTGGGCTTGAGCAATATAACGAATCTGGTATTGACCCACGGTCATCCCGACCATGTCGCGGCAGCCAAAGATCTCGCGCAAGCGATGGGGGATACCGGTCATATCTGGCATTACGGGCCTGGGATTGACGCGCTCTTCGATCGCTGGTCCGTGCGCAATCCCGAGGATTTTCGCTCCTGGGCAGAGCTCCAGTCATTGGCAGGAGTGGGTGAGAGCGAGATCGCGGCAGGCGTCACCAGCCTGCTGCGCATGACACAGATGGTGCGACTGCCACCGCGCGCGCTGGTCGCGCCGCTCTTCGACGGCCAATCGATCACCTTGAGCGGCCGCGATTGGGAGGTGCTATGGACACCCGGCCATGCCAGTGACCATATCTGCCTGGTCGCCGGAGATATTCTCCTGGCGGGCGATCATCTGCTCCCCGATATCTCGCCCAATGTGAGTCTCTATCCCGAACAGCGCGCCAACCCGATGGGCGATTATCTCGCCAGCCTGGATCGCATCACCGCGCTCAATCTCGCGGATCCCCTGGTGTTGCCGGGACATGGCGCACCATATCACGCGCTGGCGGACCGCATCGACGCGCTACGCACGGGCGTACTGCGGCGGGCAGACAGGATCCTGGAGACCGTGGCATCAACACCGGAACCCGCGACCGCCCTGGCGGTTATGGAACAAGTTTTCGGTGGCCGATTCCTCTCCCCGGATAATCGGCGACTGGCGCTGGGCGAAACTCTGGCCCACCTGGAGCGCCTGCACTTCGTCGGCACAATTGACCGCGAGGTCGTGGATGGTATCGCCCGCTATCGCCTACCAGGGGCTGAGTGATGCAGGCCCCAACCGCGCTGGGGTTACGCACGCGCCCCAGCGCGGTTGGTGAGTGGATTCCGGCCGCGCGCACGGGCGAGTTCGTGTGTCCTACGCGCACACTATAGGCAAGCATACTGCTGTGCAGCGACGCAAACGCTCCTGGCCGATGCTCACTTCTCCGCTCCCCAATACTGCTCACCGAGCTGCCCAAACCTCACCGCGACTATCCTTTCGCCCGCTGCAGGCCCAGGCAGCGCGACTGATTATAGAACGGCTATCACGTCGTGGGCCGCGGGCGACCCCGCCCTCTGGCGTAGCCACGAGGCTGGCAACGTCGTTGCGGGGCCTCGTACTGCCCCCGTTGTCACCCTGAACATCTTGACAAACCCTCGCGCGCCGAGGTATCTTTTTTATAGTGCAGTTACTAAAAGTAACTATTTGAGGAGAACCTATACATATGACATCATCCGCACCTGGACTCGTTGTGGACGCGCGCCTGTTGAAATTTTCACAGGGCTCTGTGATGGCGTTGACAGCATTGGCCTTTGTCCTGCAATTCACACCGCTGGCCATCCTCGCGGCGATCTGTCTGGGAATCAGCGCGATTGCGCCTCAGATCAGCCCATTTCGCCTGCTGTACCGCCTCGTGCTGGTCCCGTTGCATATTTTCACACCCAAACGGGTGGAAGATGATCCGGCGCCGCACCGCTTCGCGCAGGCGATTGGCACCGTTTTCATGGTGGCCAGCGTGGTTGCTCTCAGCGCGCACGCATCGGTCGCGGGTTGGGCACTGGACCTGATCGTGTTCGTGCTCTCTGGCATCAATTTCACGGTCGGGTTCTGTGCCGGATGCTTTGTGTATTATCACCTGGGGCGACTGGGTCTGATGCCACGCGTTCGGTACGTGGGTGATTTTCACTGGCGAGGAGTCTGATATGCCAGCGATCTTCGCGCGTTTGCTGCTCTTGCTCGTGATTGGTGGTGGCACCACCGGCTTGATCTGGGGTACTCAACAATATCTGCGTCGTCAGGGACGTCAGGTCATGCGTACCACGCAATTTCAGTCGACTCCATCCATCGCGGCGGGCATCCGCATCTTAGCCTTCCATACCGCCGACTGCCGCCAATGCTTCACCATGCAAGATCCGGCGCTGCAGCGACTGGCGACCGCGCGCGCGGGGCACGTCGAGATCATCCATATCGACGCGATCGCCCAGCCGGAGATGGCGCGGCAGTACCGGGTGATGACCGTCCCCACAACCGTCGTGCTCGACCCCACCGGACACGCGCAGGCCGTCAATTTCGGCTTCGCTCCAACGAATACGCTCCTCGCACAGGTGGACCAGATCCTGACAGTCCACGCGTAGCAGGGGTGCATTACCAATCAGATAGCACGGCATCATTCCTACTCGCCGGAGTGATGCCGTGCTATTTTTTCACTGACGCGACCCGTCGTAGCGATGCTCCCGCAATCATACGACCGCCCGCCCAAGCTATTGCTGGGTTTCGCGCGTCTTCGCCGTTCGCCCGTCACCCTGTGCTATACTATTCTCTGGTGCTGGACCGCGCCGTGCGATGTCAGCACCAATGATCCGCTGTCTCTAGGCGGCACACGGAGAGGTTCATACCTATGGGAGAAAAAATCCTCGTCTGTATCGCGTGGCCCTATGCCAAAAGCGCGACACATGTCGGCCAGATTGTGGGCGCCTATCTGCCCGGC
The DNA here is from genome assembly GCA_027459705.1 of Ktedonobacteria bacterium. Lineage (GTDB taxonomy): Bacteria > Chloroflexota > Ktedonobacteria > Ktedonobacterales > JACDGC01 > DAIDHM01. The sequence continues at coordinate 7,815 of DAIDHM010000192.1, forward strand.
GACATCTTTGCTCGCTATCAGCGCATGGCCGGAAACGAGGTCCTCATGGTCTCCGGCAGTGACGCGCATGGTACTCCAATCACCGTCGAAGCCGACCAGAAGGGCATATCGCCCGCCGAGGTCGTCGAATATTACCATACCCAGATCCTGGAGGTCTGGCAACGGCTGGGAATGAGTTGGGATCTCTACACCGTCACCACCACGCCCAACCATGCCGCGACGACGCAGGACATCTTCTTGAAGTTGCTGGAACATGGCTATCTCTTCCAGCATACTCAGAAAGCGCCGTTCTGTCCCACGGATAATCGCTTCCTGCAAGATCGCTATATCCGTGGGACCTGCCCCAATTGCGGCAATCCGACCGCGCGCGGTGACCAGTGCGAACAGTGTGGCAAGCTGCTCGACCCCGATATGCTGATCAAGCCTTATTGCACCCTCTGTGGCAGCAAGACCAGCGCGATTGAGTTCCGCGACACCGAGCATTTCTTTCTGGACCTGCCCAAGCTCCAGGCGGCGCTGGGAACCTGGCTGGCGAGTGAGACGGCACATTGGCGGCCGAATGTCGTCGCTTTCACCAATAACTGGATCAAAGATGGGCTGCATGCCCGCGCCATCACGCGCGATCTGGAATGGGGCGTGCCGATCCCTTTACCAGGCTATGAAGACAAGCGCATCTATGTCTGGTTCGACGCGGTCATTGGCTACCTCTCCGCGACCAAAGAATGGGCACAGCGCCAGGGAACGCCCGAGGCCTGGCGCGATTGGTGGGAATCCACACCCGCACGGCCACGACCGGCCCGCCACTACTACTTTATCGGTAAGGACAATATCGTGTTTCACACCGTCATCTGGCCGGCGATGCTGATTGGCTACGGCGGCTTGACGCTGGCATACGATGTCCCCGCCAACGAGTTCATGCAGATGGAGGGCCGCAAGGCCAGCACCAGCGAGGGAAATATCATCCGCACACCGGACGCGCTGGATCGCTATGGTCCAGACGCCCTGCGCTACTACCTGGCCGCTATCATGCCCGAGACGCGCGACGCGGACTTTACCTATGCCGACCTGGTGCGGCGCAACAATGATGAACTGGTGGCGACCTTCGGGAATGCCGCGCACCGCACCTTGACGTTTGTGCAGCGCCACTATGAAGCTCAGGTCCCCGCTATCGGCGAATTGACCCCCGAAGATCAGGCATTGCTCACCGCCGCGACGGACGCTTTCACCGCGGTGGGCGAGGCCATTGCCGCGGTGAAGCTCCGCGAGGGGCTGACCGAAGCGATGGCGCTGGCGCGGGCGGTCAATAAATACCTGGATGATCAAGCCCCCTGGAAAACCATCAAGCTGGATCGCGAGCGGGCGGGGACCTCGCTGCATGTCGTGATCCAGGCGCTGGGAGCATTGCGCATCCTGCTCGCACCCTACATCCCCGCCGCAGCCCAACACCTTCATGAGTTGCTGGGGTTCACCGGATCGGTGGATCGTGAACCCTGGGCTTTCGTGGCGGTCCCCGTTGGCCAGGCATTGCCGCCACCAGTACCACTTTTCACGAAGTTTGATCCGCCGACGGAGGAGTGATCAATCGACTGGTCCGGCGCGACGAGCGCTGTCCTGTGGGCAGTGCTCGTCGCGCGTCGATCACTGGCCGCTCAAGGAAGCATGAAGACTGCCGATGTATGGTACATAAGCATGGTAGCATTGGTGCTCTGTGTCTGGGGTCTTGTTGCTTGACTCACTACGGTTCCCTGTGGAGTTGCGCGCCAAGATC
>DAIDHM010000200.1 GCA_027459705.1 Ktedonobacteria bacterium
GATCTTGCCCTGGACTGTGCCCACCTTCGTCACGGCGTTGATCTGGAAATTCCTCTTCGACTATAATTTTGGCCCCATTAACCAATTGATGCGCGTCGTGACCGGCAACCCACATGCCGGTATTTCCTGGCTGGATAAACCGTTCCCCGCGTTCATGGCAGTGGTCATCGTCAATGTCTGGATGTCGTACCCATTTTTCATGGTGCTCTCGCTCGGCGCGCTGCAGAGCATCCCCCAGGAGTTGATGGAAGCCGCGCGTGTCGATGGCGCGACCGCTCTGCAGCGCTTCCGCAATGTGACGCTGCCCTTACTGAGACCCGCCCTTCTGCCTGCGGTGATCTTGACCAGCATCACGACCTTCCAGATGTTTAATACGGTCTGGTTGATAACCTCCGGTGGCCCATTCACCAGCGGCAACATTAACAATCCGGGTTCGACCGAATTGTTGATGGTCTACTTCTACGATCGGGTTGAAAATGGCGGGAATTTCTTCGTCAATTATGGGCATGTCGCGGCGATTGCCATGCTGGTTTTCCTGGTGCTCCTTGTCTTGATGGGCTTCGGCTTGCGTTATACGAATCTCATCCAGGAGGCCAAACGATGAGCGATCAACCGCTGAAGATCTCCTCACGCGATGCCATCTCGACCACAGAGTCCGTGGCACCCGCGATACCGGCCGTGCGTAACCGCGTCAATGTCGCCGATGTGTTTCAACGCTATCGGGACAATCTGGGACTGGCGGGGATCTATGGTTTTCTCAGTGTGATGGTCATTTTCGCGGCGTTTCCGATCTACTACGTCATTCAGGCATCGTTCAACACGACACAATCGCTGATCTCGACGCAACTGCAGCTGATTCCTCAACGACCTGGTTTCGCCAACTATCAGTTCATTCTCGACCAGGAGCCGTTCTTGAAATGGATGCTGAACTCCGTGGAGGCTTGTGGTCTCGCGACGATCATCGCGTTGATCTGCGCGACCACCGGCGCCTACGCGCTCTCCCGCTTCAATTTCCCCGGCCGTCGATTTGGCCTGGTGGCGTTGATGGTCCTGCAGACGTTTCCTGGCTTGTTGGCAATTTACGCTTACTTTAATATCTTAAGTACGTTGCATTTGACCGGTCAGATCCTGGGGTTGAGCCTGGTCTATGCCGCTGGGAATATCGTCATCGGAGTGTGGAATATCAAAGGGTACTTCGATACGATCCCACCAGAATTGGAAGAAGCCGCGCTGGTGGACGGGGCGAACTCGTTCCTTGCCTTCTTCCGTATCGTCCTGCCACTGGCGGCGCCCGCCATCGCGGCATCATCGCTGCTCATGTTCATCGGTGGTTGGAATGAATACGTACTGGCGAAGTTAATCCTCAATCCGGATCTCAGTCAGGTGACGGTTCCCGTTGGCCTCTTCCAATTGCAGAGCCAGAACTCGACGCCATGGGGCTATTTCGCGGCGGCGGCGGTGCTCGTCAGTTTGCCCCTGACAGCGCTCTTCCTCTTCTTACAACGATTCTTCAAGTCCGGTCTGACGATCGGTGGTGTCAAAGGTTAGCCGTCGTTACCGCCTATAGTGTGACTGACCGCCCTTCTTCGGCGATCCCGAAGAAGGGCTTTCGCATGTTCGTCCATAAGGAGATCCAATGGCGCAATCCTCATCGAATTCGCGGCGGCTGACCCTTTTTGTCAGTGCGGTTGCCGCCATGCTTGTCCTCGTGATTATCGGCGTGGTGATTATTCCACGCCTGCGCACTCGCCCCTCCTCGGCAACGACGACCGCCGACACCGCCATCTGTCCGACGACCAACGTCACCAGGCTCCCGCAAGATAGCGGCAACTTCAAGACCGGCTTTATCTATCAAGTGATGCTGGATCGCTTCTTCAATGGCGATCCAACCAATGATAATCCACCTGGTGATCAGGGGTTGAATGATCCCACGCACCAGAATTGGAAGCTCTACTGGGGCGGCGATCTCAAAGGCCTGACGGAGAAGATTCCCTACATCGCCGGGATGGGCGCCTCGGCGATCTGGATCTCGCCGCCGGTCGAAAACGTGACGAAGCCCTTGGACTTCGGCGATGGCAACGGCCCACAGGCGGGCTATCACGGCTACTGGGCGCAGGATGATTACCAGATAGATCCACATCTGGGGACGTGGGCGGATTTCGATACCCTGGTGGCAACGGCACATCAGGCCGGACTGAAGATCATGGTCGATTTCGCCGCTAATCATTCGAATCCCAGTGATCTCGGCCAGTTTGGTGCTATCTATAAGAATGGCGTTCAGCTGGCGGCTTATAATAATGATCCAAACAATTGGTTTCATCACGCTCCCAGCATCACCAATTTCAATGACCAGTACGATCTGGAGTATCAGTCATTGGAAGGCCTCGCTGATTTTGCCCAGGAGAATCCGGCGGTTGACGCGTACCTCAAGGGCGCGATTGCCCAGTTCATGGCTCACGGGGTCGACGGCATCCGCTTCGACGCGGTGAAGCATATGCCCGGGCCAACCGGTGGCTGGTTGCGGACGGTGGCCGATAGCATTGAGGCGACCGGGTCGCATTATCTGGTGGGCGAATGGCAGACGACCGACCCCACCGATCTCACCTATCCCGCATCGGTGCGCTTCGCCAATAATAGCGGCATCTCGCTGCTGAACTTTCCGATCTACAACGCGATCGATGATGCCTACGCGCGCGGCAATCTCATCGGTCCAGTGGAGATCAATAGCGTCTTGCAGCAAGAGGAGCAAGATTTCACCTGGATGAATGACCAGGCGAACTTCATTGACAACCACGATGTCGCGCGCTTCCTGACGGCGCGCAATGACAAGAATGCGCTGCATGCGGCGCTGGCGGTGGTGATGACCATCCCGGGCATTCCGATCGTGTATTACGGCACCGAACAGTACCTGCACAACGATACCCAGGGCGGCGGCGATCCGTACAACCGCCCGATGATGACCAGCTTCGACACGACCACCCCGGCCTACAAACTACTGCACTGCCTGGGCACCCTGCGGGATACCAACCCGGCGTTGCCGTATGGCAACTACACGTTGCTGCATGTCAACCGTTCGCAGTATGTCTATCAGCGCCAATTTGGGCAGAGCGTCGTCGTGGTCGCAGTGAATAGCAGTGACAGCGCCGTCACGGTGCCAGCGGAACAGTCGGCGCTCCCAGCAGGCACCTATAAAGACTATCTGAGCGGCGCTTTCCATGGTGGCACGCTGACTGTCGGTAATGGCGGCGCAATTGCATCATTCAGCTTGCCAGCCAACGCCATCGCGATCTGGCAATATCAGGCGCAAACTCCAGCATCGCCGCTGATCGGCACTATCGGGACGACGCTGACCCATCCTGGCGATACCCTGGTGGTAGATGGTCAGGGCTTCGCCAGCGGTGCCACGCTCATGATCGGCCAGCATGCCGCGGCCATCACGGCCAATACCGCGCAGTCGATCACCGCGACCGTGCCAACGATGCCAGGTGGTGACTACCAGGTCACTGTCTGTCAGGCATCACAGTGCAGCCCTGGTTATCCACTGGTGGTTGCCAGCGCGCCGCAGGTGCCGATGACCATCACTGTCAACGGACTCCCGACCCTGACTCCCGAAGAACAGGTCTATATGACCGGCGCGGTGGCGGAATTGGGGGGAGGCTCCACGGCGCCGACAGCCGCCATCGGCCCCATGATCACCAGTGGGCAGGCCAGTAATCCCAGCCGCTTCTTGCTCGTGAGTCTCCCTGCCTGTCAGACACTTTCCTTTTCCTTCGAAATCGTACATCTTGGTGGCGCGATTGATGCCGAAGGCACAACCCATACGCTGACGACACCGTGCAGTGGCGAGACCACCGCGACCTACAACTGGGGTGTCCCCAAATAGGTTATAGCATGAAGCAATCGCCCATGACAGTGGACTGGCGAGCGAGAAGAGCTCAGCATCTTCTCGCTTGTCGTTTGGTCGTCATGGGCGTGTATCCAGCATCTCTACCTGAAAATAAACAGGTGAGTAGCTTCGCGGGCATCGTCAGGCACCGACGACAGCGACGGAAGGTGCCAGAAAAGTTACGCGGTAGTAGCGCTGGATTCGTCTTTGAGTTCAGCCAGGATGCGTAACGACTCGGCAATATGTTTCAGCGGCTGCATCTGCGCGGAAAATCGATGGCGAATCACGCCCTGGCGATCGATGATGAATGTTTCACGTCCTGGAATGATACCGAACGTCGCGGTCACGCCGTAGGCGCGGCGAACGCGATTGCCCCGATCGCTGAGCAATGTGAATGGCAAGCGATGATGTGCCGCGAAATTGCGATGTGAGGCGGGCGAATCGGCGCTTACGCCGACCACCCGTGCGCCAGCCGCGACAAAGTCCTCGAAGCTATCGCGGAATCCGCAGGCCTCGGCGGTGCATCCGGCTGATTCATCCTTCGGGTAAAAGTACAGCACCAATGGGCCTTGCTCCAGCAGCGACGCCAGGGTCACCTGATTGTCATTCTGGTCCGTGAGCGTGAATTCAGGGGCACGGTTCCCCACGCCATTTGTGTTGGTTGTTTGTTCTGGCATACGTTTTCCTCCCGCGATACAGATTATCGCGTCCCGTATTTCGGTGTATTGATGGCTACCGATGCATCGCGAGAGCGCTATCGCAAAACTATCGAAAGATCATCGATGGTGTTGTGCGGACGCTGCGCCAGCACACGCCATGTAATGTTAGCAGGTTGTTGTCTGGCTTATGATCGCTCCAGTAGTGCTCACTTTGATTGTAGGGCGGATGATAGCTTTGAAGCCAGACACATGAGTCGCGCCACAGCGCAGCGAAACAGGGCAGGTGCATATGCTATATCTATGGGGGATGATCGCTGAAATCGACCATCGCTGATACATCTCTCTGAGAGGGGACGTTCATGTCAACACTGATCCTCGCCTCTGCCTCGCCACGACGACGGGATCTGATCGGCAAGCTCGGACTGCCGGTCATCATCCGGCCAGCGAATATTGACGAGGAAGGCATCGAAGCCCGGTTTCGCGATCCTGCGCGTTCCGCTGGTGAGCTCACCCAGCTGGCGCCGCTACTGGCAGAGATGAAAGCGCGCGCGATCATGGATGCGCTGTTGGAGGAGGGACAGGTTGATCCCTCAGTCATTATCATTGGCGCGGATACGACTGTGCTCTTCGCGAACGACGTGTTGGGAAAACCGCGTGACGCGGCGCAAGCGCGCGCAATGTTGACCCGGCTGCGCGGGCAGACCCACACCGTCGTGACAGGGCTGGCCACCGGGATTCCTGTCCCTGGAGGACGCGTGTTGACGCGGGCCGTAGCGACCCCTGTCACGATGCGCTCCTTCAGTGATGAGGAAATGCTGGCATATATCGCCAGTGGCGATCCGTTTGATAAAGCAGGATCCTACGCGGTGCAGCACCCACAATTCCAACCAGTGGAGCGGATCGCTGGCTGTGCCACCAGCGTGATCGGGTTGCCGCTCTGCGCGTTGTCAGAGATGCTCACAGAACTCGGCGCGGCGGTCGCACGACCTCCGCGACCAGCCAGCCAACAGTGCCCATGGGACACTCGTTGTGGACGCGTCACACCGACCAACTAAGCCGGCCATAGCGCATGGCACATGATTATTACCGGATCGCCTCAATGTTTCGGCGATAAACGCCTGTCCACAGTTGTAGCCCATCGAGATAGATCCCACATAAGTATGGATCTGTTGGGAAATACCGTTCAGAGAGGCGACAAATAACGAATAATCTGCTATGCTAAAGTTCGAGAACGACTGGTAGGATGGCGCTGGCCGCATGTTTTTGATGCGGGTAGTCTCTACGCTACCGGAACATCATCGCGAGGAGTCTTTCCATGCTTCAAGTTGAAAAAGTCCTACATCATCTTCTCGAGATGGTTGGCAAGATGTTTCGCCGCGTCACGATTGCCTTCCTCTCAGTCTTCGCAGCCGCGGTCATTATCGTCGAAGGCGTCAACTTTGGATTAACCTTGCATTTTGGCTCGGGGTTGGTGCATGTCGTCGCGGTGGTGATCGGTTTCTCCCTGGCGTTGAACGTCGCGTTGGCCGTCATGATCGAGGAAGGTCTGCGCGGTTTCCTGGCGCTGATCCGCGAACTGGCGAAAGACGCGGAACAATTGGCCGGACGTGTGGCGAAAGAAGTGGTCAAGGATGGCGGCCAGGTCGTCCAATTCGCCGAGCATGAATTGCAAGCAGCAGCAACCGGAACCGGTAGGCTGGTCCAGGCAGTGGAACGCGGTGGAGCCTCTGCACTACAAGGGCTCGAGCATGGCGCGGCCACGGCGGTCCGTAATGCCGAGCAGTTGCCGGGGCGCCTGATCGGCGGCACAGAGCACGCAGTGCAAGGGTTGGAGCGACGCATAACAGGCCAGGCAGATTCGCCACCCCCAGCGAATTGATGGGGGCAAGCGCTGATCTGGCTTAGGTCGGAAAGTGCGCGCGAGCGGCGTACACAGAGTTGAGCGAGATGCCCGGGTGCCTGACTCCGATGGGTCCCTGCTGTGGGGACCGACGCCATGTGCTGGCGCACACTTTGCAATCCCAGGGTCTCAGCCCGGTTGCGTTATCTGCGGAAATTCTATCCTGGCACAATACTCTCACGGTATAAGCTTCCATCATTGTCCAAAATTCGCGTCATTCGCACTCATCAGAGGAGGGTTCCATGCAAGATCTTCGACGTATCCAGAGTGTAGGCGGGCATGTCTTCGCCGCTGTCAGACGGGCATTCGGGCGCATCTTCCTGGCATTCCTCGGCGGTGGTGTGGTGGGAGCCGGTGCCGTCTTAGGCACCGCCGCGGTTTCCACGCATACTATCGGGCAGACACTGACGACGGTCGCCGCGGTGGTTTTCGGGGTAGTGTTGGCATATGCGGCAGCGCTGACCGTGGCCGTGACGGAGACCGTCCGCGCGCTCATCCAGCTCGTGCGCGAAGCCAGTGATGAAGCCACCAAAGCCGAGCGCGCGGCACTGACGGATGTCACCAAGGCGACCGGCGATGCCGGCTCGGTCGTTGGCAATGTCGTCAAGGCGGTCGAAGGCCAGGTCGGGAAACTCGAGCATCGCGCCTGAGTCACAACCCACTCACTTGCAACGAGAACGAAAAATCAGAAAGCACTCGCCTACGCCAGGCGGGTGCTTTCTGATTGGTCCACACTCCCACATGATGTGTGCGAGAGCAGTGCGTGGCCACTGACCGGATACCGCTGCTGACCCTACCGGGGAAAGCTACGCTCCGCGCGCTCTATGGTGGTGGATGTCGGCACGACCGGTGTGGAGCGCGGTCGCGCAATCACCGTCACCTCGTTGCGGTTATGAAACAGTTGGCGAACGTGCACAATGGCATAGGCTTGCGAGAGAACGCGCAGACAATATCTGACCACGCGTAATGGATCGTTGGGCGTCAACTTCAAAGTCAAAATCATCCAACCCTCTGGCTCCAGTAACCTTGCCGCGCGCACCATGAGTTCGGCCGAGACGTCAGGGTCCATCCGCATGTCATTGGCGATGACGGAGAAATAAGCCCGTTTATCGGCTGGCGCATATTCGCGAAGAAAGGCCTGGGCGGTAGTCCGCACATGCCGGAGATTCGCGTCACCGCCAAGTCGCGGATCCAGTGTCGCCGGATCGACGGCGGTGACGGCGAGCCCGCGCGCGCGCAGAATATGCGTCCAACCACCTGGGCTGGCTCCGAGGTCCAGCGCGCGGCCACTGGTGGGCAATGGTAGCGCGAAAATCTGTATCGCTTCTTCAAGTTTGAATTCGGAACGCGAGATCTGCCCGGGAACTTTCGCCAGACCAACTCGGCCCCCTGGCCAATCTGTCAGGGCGTCGGCGCGCGGGTTGAGGCCGAGCAAGACACCCCGCGGCGTCACGCAGACCGAGAGGATCTCATCTTTTTGGCCGCGACCGACCTCACGGCCAGTCGCGCGGATCGCGTCCGCGATCTGATGCCAGAGGATGTCGGCACGGACCGGCAAGGCTGAAACACCACTGACCCAGAGTTGCAGCGCGATGGCGGGTTGCGGTTCCGCTGGCTTGAGTAGCGCGAGCGCTGCCGCGACTATATTTTCGCTCGTCGCTTCGCGGATAGGGATGCGTGTGAGCTCGCGCATCAAGTGTTGGACAAAAATGAAGGGCTGGCGACGGGAGGTTTCAGCGACAAGTTGGAGGGTGATCTCGGAGGACTCCAGGACAGCGACCTCAGGCGCCAGTCGTTCGATGTGTGCCGAGGAAAATGCATCGGTCAATTCTTTTTTGACCGCGAGAAAATATTCTTCCGCGAAGGATACTCCTATTCTTTCCATATCAACAATTGCTCAGCGTTAAACCAATACGCGCCGTACCACCGTTCGACTGAATGACCAGGGTGATCAGTTCACCTGTCTTTATGCTCTGTCCTAGAGTGACCTGGATGACCTGTGAGGCCCCCGGCGGTATCTGCCCATTGATGGCGGAGATGGTGAGGCGTGGCGCGAACAACATGCCATTGCTCGTCCACGAAAGCGCAAGTGTCCCGTTATTGCTGATGATAAATTGCGAGTATTTGCCGGGAACACAGGAGATTTTGAGGGTCAGTGGCGCCACCACCATGATCGGCGCCGCAACATTGGCAGGCGCGAAAGCAGAGACCGCGGTCGCTGTCATGGTCGCGGTGGGAGATATAGGTAATCCTTTGGCCAGCGATGTTTGCGGAAGAAAGCGTGCCGCGATGATCCCCGCACTGACAAGAATGAGCATGGTGCCTAGCAAGGCAAACAAGAGCCGTTGGCGCGGATGCTGGCGCGATCGATAGGATGGTTTCCAGATACGCAATTGGACTTCCGTTGCCCCATCAAGGCGTAGTGCCTGCATGGCCCTGGTCGCGTCTCCTGAAACCTCGGTCTGCGCCAGACGCTGTGGAACGCGTGGCAGAGCTTGCGGGGTCGTTTGCGACACAGGCCAATGGGCATGTTGCGCCAGATTATGCAAGAGGGTATCCTCGGTCGTTGCCAGCAACGCGCCTTGCGCATCGATATACGCCACAAGTTCCAACCGCTCGCGTGGAAGGTCATTACTGTCGATCAAGCGCAGTGGTACTGGCAACATCCCTGGGTAAGCCGCCAGATTGGGCGCGGCAAAGGCATCGCGGACATACGCGACGGCGGCGCGCGGACCACTGATCGCAATGATGAGCGCACGTTTGCCATTTGGCAGCAGAACCGGGCCATCATAAAACGCGGATCCGCGCAGTTCCTGGGGATCCAACCGTTCCATCCACATCTGCCAGGCTCGTTCTTCGGCTTGTTCCAGGTCGAGCCCATCCGCATTGAAGGCGATACCGAGTAGATTGCGCGCGACCGCGACTGGTTGTTGTTGCCCAGCCAACCTGGATCACCTCCACATCATCACGTACAGCCAGTGCTTGTTCCTCATGCACGTTCCATTACATCATACCATTTCCCTATCGTCTCGCAGTATGTGTACGCCAAACGCACCATGTTCGAGCCTATCAATGGATGCGCAGGTGTGCCAATGGGATTGAGACGCGGAATGTCTCATAGCAAACGGAACGCCAAAACCTACAATGCTGCGTTGTCTGCCTCTGGAAAGTTTATAATATTCCCTGGTTATTCCAGCTTGCCATGAACAATGGCTGAACGGTCGCTCGTCACAGCGCGATCAAAAAATCTCTGGTACACTGAACACGAGGAGGTGCAGATGGAGCCTGATCCTGATTTTGATCTGCTTGCGGCGGCCTTGCGAGCGGATATGTCTGATGTAGCGATCTGGGTGCCAGCGCTTTGCACAAAATTAGCCGGAGCACTGCCGACGCGCGTTAGCCTACGCCGCGGCGGCTTGCTGGGAAATGGTCCGGTGATTGGCATGCAAGCAGAACTCGGCACCCATCGTTATGCCTTGCGCTTAGAGCATGGGCACCCAGTGGCGGAACGAACCCACGTCGTCCGCGGGATTGCGCTGAAGACCGAACCAATGCCGCTTGATGGGTGGCTGATGGCATTGACCGAAGCATTGGCACAGATAGCGGCGGCGAGCGCTCAGGAGCGCGCCGCCATACAGCGACTTTTGCAGTGAAGTGCATGCTGAAAGGAACCGAACAATGAGTAACCCGGGCGATCAGATTCCCGCGCGCGCGAAAGAGCGCTTGCAACTGATGCGTGGCGCTGGTGGCGTCCGCCCGCTCTTTACGAGCGATCTCTCCGTCAATGAATTTCTGCTGGTCAAAGAAGCTGGCTTCGATCCTCTTGGTCTGGTCGTCGGCAGCTCGATCTATCATATTGGCTTTCAGTTCGCCAATATGTCGCAGAATCAAGAAATGGCGGTCCTGACACAGGCGATGTACAACTCGCGCGAGCTGGCGATGAGTCGTATGGAGGCTGAAGCAGATGCTCTGGGCGCCGACGGCATTGTCGGGGTCCGCCTCCAGGTCGGCCAATATAATTGGGGCATGAATCTGGCGGAATTTATGGCAATTGGCACCGCCGTGAAATCTCGCGACGGCACCAATCATCGGACGCCGCAGGGTAAGCCATTCACCAGTGATCTTTCTGGCCAGGATTTCCGCACACTTTTGGCAGCCGGCTATCGTCCCGTCTCCCTGGTGATGGGTACCTGCGTCTACCACGTTGGGATTCAGGGAGCGCGCCAATGGTTCGCGTCCGCGACCGGCCAAAATGTCGAGATGACGAATTACACCCAGGCGCTGTATGAGGCGCGCGAATTGGCCATGGAGCGCATGCAAGCCGAGGCCAATGCAGTCGCCGCCGAAGGCATCGTCGGCGCGCGGATCGAAGAGCAAAGCTATGGCTGGGATACCCACGTCATCGAATTCTTCGCGATTGGCACCTCGGTTGTCCAGACGCGCGCTGATCATCAGATCGAGAAGCCGCAGATGGTGCTCAGTCTGAACGATCAGTCATAGCATAAACGGCGTCCGCGTCAGGTAGGTCTACCTGACGCGGACGAGTGGCTGTATCGCCCATCCCCGCACCTGTTGACCACCACACACCACAACAATGGGATCTCCACGCAGCCAGGGCGCTCGGGCGCCTTACGCCTATGTTGGCGCAAACGAAACTTTGCGCATGGCATGCCTCTCATTCTGCTATAATTTCTCTAACTCGACAATGTATCCCCAAACCCATCGTCACTCAGGTCACCGTCAATGTTGATGGCATGGTTTCGCGTGCTGACGCGTCATGGGAGGTTTCAATGCGGCACCTCATGCGCCAGAAGATCGGCGTGCAACTGCTCAGCTTGTATCTTATATTTGTCATCCCTGTGCTGCTTGGCGGCACCGGGCTGTATCTCTTTCAGCGCAATAATTTGCAACAGAACGCCTTCCAATCTGACCAGGGGCTGGCCCAGGCGGTCGCCCTGGAGATTTCGGCGCATGTGCAGTCTTCCGCCGGGATTATTCAAGATCTGGCGACCGATGTAGCGACGAACAACCTGGACACGCGTCAGCTCAACTTGCTCTACTCCTATGCATTCGGCGCTTACCCTGATATCTCGCTCTATGCCATCCTCGATCCCACTGGCAAAATGATCTACAACTATCCATCAAATCTGGCGACCATAGGCCAGAATTTCAGTAAGAGCGATTATTTTCAAGGAGCACTGCAGAGCAACACCCCCTATATCTCCTCGCGCCGCATCAGTACTACGACCCATACCAGCGTCTACTCCCTCGCCACCACCATGCGGAACAGTACTGGCGCGATCGTTGGGGTCATGGTCATCGAGGTATCCCTCGATATCTTCAACCTGCATCTGCAAACAATCCAACGGCAATTAACTCCCGCCAGCGAGATGGGCATCTGGATCATCGACGCCCATGGGCAAACGATCGCCACCACGAAAGCTGACCCCACCGCTCAGAATCTCCCCGACCTGCCTGGTTCGGTTGCGTCGATTGCGCGCCAGGGGCAACCGGGCCAACTTTCCAGCCGTGACCAGAAACGTGATTGGTTCTATAGTTTCGTGCCGATCCTCGAAGCAAATTGGGCGGTTGTCGTGCAACGTCCTGCCGACGTGACCTTCGCTATCCTGGTCGAATTTCAGCGTGGACTGATCGTCGCTTTGACGCTCGTCATTGTCGGCGCGGTCTTCTTCTGGATGATGATGCATCAGCGCCTCATCGCGCCGCTCACTCGCCTGGCCGACGCGGTCTCGCGGTTTGATCCCGAAGACCCGCACCACACGGAATCATCAGGATTATTGAGCAACGACCACTCGCGCCACGATGAGGTCGGCAAATTGATAACCGCTTTCCTGGTGATGGAACACCACATTCGTTCGCACCTCCAACGCAATGATGAGACGATCCAGGCGCAATTTCATACGCTGGAAGCTATCATGCGCAGTATGGATGAAGCGGTATTGCTCGAAAGCCCATCCGGGCAGATCGTCTATGCGAATTCCGTATTCAGTCGCGCCGTCGGGATACCGCAGTCAGAATTGGTCGCCAGTTCGTTCCAGCGTGGTCATCTGCGCGAAAGATTGCTTGCGATGTTCAGCTCGCCTGCGACATTTGACGAAGTATTTGTCCCGGTCGAACGTGGCCATGGTCCACAACATATTGAATTTCAGTTGCGTGGTGTCTTCTTGAACCAGGAGCACCTTATCCCGGTACAACGCGACATCCGCATGCGCTATTTCTCGGTGCGCGATGCGATTGGCCAGCTGATTGGACGCGGAAAAATCTTTCAGGATGTCACTGTGGAAAATCAGGCGGAACGCATCAAGCGCAATCTCCTCGCGATTGTGTCGCATGAACTGCGCACTCCCCTTACCGCAATCAAAGGGTATGCCACCAGTCTTTTGGACGAAGCCGAAGGCGAGATAGACCTGAACTGGCAAAAGCATAGCTTGAGCCAGATTGTGCTCGAAAGTAATCGCTTAGCCGATCTGGTGACGAGTCTGCTCGACATGTCGCAAGTCGAGGCCCATACCCTCAAATTATATCCGGAATGGCATCTCTTGAGTTCGCTGGTGGAAGAAGCACGTGATATGGTCTTCACCGCCCAAGACCAGCACCAGCTCCAGATCCATCTGCCCGAACCACTGCCATTGCTCAACGTCGATGGACGGCGGATTATTGTCATTCTGCGTAACCTCTTTGAGAATGCGCGCCGCTATGGCGGACCTGACCTGCGCATCGAACTGAGCGCCAGTTACTCCGCACTGCAATCAGAAGACTCACCTGGTCTTCTGCTCTCCGTCGCGGACAATGGTCCGGGGATTCCGGCGCATCTCGTCGAACGCATCTTCGATCGCTTTTATCAGGTGGAAACTGGACATGAGCGGAGCCGCAATGGCGTGGGACTCGGGTTAGCGATCTGTCGAGGATTCATGGAAGCGCACCAGGGTCGCATCTGGGCAACAAACCGATTGGATGGCGAGCATGGCGCGGTCTTCCTGCTCTGGTTCCCTCCGCATGTCTTGCGAATCCACGATCCACAGTTCGTCGAACAGGAATGAGAGAGGGGAAGCTCGTATGGATTCCATCACGCACGAATTACCGCTTGGGAAGACGATCCTGGTGGTTGACGATGAACCTAACATACGGGATGTTATACACCGATCGCTCGAAAAACATCAGTTCATTGTGGTGATGGCCACCAATGGTTGGGACGCCCTCGCAGCGTTTGATCAAGCGACCTTCGCGGCAGTTATCCTGGACATCATGATGCCGCAGTTAAATGGGCTGGAAGTCTGTCGTCGCATCCGCCAGAAGAGCACGGTTCCGATCATCATGCTGACCGCCCTGAATGAAGAAACGGATAAGATTACGGCATTACGCGAGGGCGCCGATGATTATCTGACGAAGCCCTTCGCGGTCGGCGAATTGATCGCGCGTTTGCAATCCGTCATCCGCCGCGCGAATTGGGTCGATGTGCCGCGCTCCGTCGGCACCCAACGCTTTGGCGATCTCGAGATGGATTTTGACCAACGACTCGTCTGGCGCGATGGGACGCTCATCAAATTGACACCCACAGAATATCAGATCTTACGGGAACTCGCGCTGCACCCCGGGAAGATCTTTTCTCACCAAACGTTATTGACGCGCCTCTGGGGTGCCGATCATTGCCGCGACGCGGAATATCTGCGCGTCTACATTGGTCGGGTGCGGCATAAAATCGAACGCGATGCGAACCGGCCAAAACATATCCTGACGGAACCAGGTATTGGCTATTATTTCATGAAATGACACGCCCAGTCACCCTGCGGAATACTCAGTCAGATGGCGAAGCCGGCAGTGGCGCAACCAGGCGATAGCCTTTGCCTAATTCTGTTTGAATCGATCCCGTACCGGCGAGCGTGGGTTCCGCTTTGGGGAGATATCCCAATTTACGGCGCAGTCGCCCGATATGGACACGCAGGAGATCGCGCTCATAGCGATATTCCTGACCAAACACCTCGGTCAGTATGGCCTCATAGCGCACAATGGTATTGAGATGCAATGCCAGCATCTCCAAAATCCGGAACTCCGTCGCGGTGAGACCCACCTGTTCCTGGGCATGCCAGACGATGTGTTGCGTCAAATCAATCGTGAGGTCGCCGATGTGCATGACCCCCGTAGCGTGTGGTTCGATCTCCCAGTGTGACCTGCGCATCACCGAACGAACCCTGGCCAACAATTCATTCATCGAGAAAGGTTTCGTCAGATAATCGTCCGCCCCAATGTCTAGCGCGGCAATCTTATCCGCCTCATCATCCAGCGCCGTCACCATGATGATCGGTATGGTGCTGGTCTGGCGGATCTTCCGACAGACATCTAATCCATTCATCTGGGGCAGCATGATATCCAGAATAATCAATGCTATCGGCTGGTGATCGAGGAGCTCCAACGCTTCCAATCCCTGACTGGCCGTCATCACCCGATATGCATTGTGCTCTAAATGATGCTGCATGAAATCGCGGATGCGCGCATCATCATCCACCAGCAGGATCCATTTGTCTGGCAGCATCACACCACCTCATCGCAATCGGCTAACGCCCATCATGCGGGCATCCTATCACGGTGGGTGAGCATGGAACAAGAGCACGCCACCCCGGAAAACGTCTGGCAATAGTTGGTCGTGACCGACCGTGTATGATGCAGTCATGTGGGCAATCCTGGATGGCCCTGGCCATGCTAGTATTGGTCATGGCAGGGTGGAATTGCACACTTTCAATCCTGGGTTGCCTGGCCATCAGGGACCGCAGGGGCCGCGTTCGTACGGAGCGAGCGCAACACCGCATCCGTATCCGCGCCGAGCAATGGTGGCGGCGTCGGCGTCCGTACGGGGATCGCGTCAAACGTGATGGGCATCCTGACGGACGGAAAAGACCCAATAGTGGGATGTTCAATCATCTGGACCATCTGGCGCGCTTGCATCTGTGGGTGTTGCAACGCCTCAGCGATCGAATTGACACTGCCAGCCGGAATTCCTGCCGCAGCCAATGCCTCCAGCCATTCCTGACGGGTCCGCTGGACGAAGATGGCATTCAGCCGTTCAATCAACGTATCACGCTGGCGCACCCGGTCAGGGTTATGCGCGTAGCGTTCATCACGATACCAGCGATCGGTGGCGCCTGTACCATCCAACAATGCGCAGAGACGCAGCCAGAGGGCATCATTGCCGACAGCAAGGTTGAAATAGCCATCGCTGGCCGCGAAGGTCTGGTACGGGGCAATGGTGGGGTGGGCGCTCCCCAGCGGTTGAGGAATCTCGCCCGCGAGCATCGAGGCTTCGGCGTGATAGGTTTGCCAGGATACGACGGTCTCCAGCAGCGAGACATCGACATGATCGCCGGTGCCCTGCAGATCACGGACGCGCAACGCCGCCAGTGCGCCGATGACAGCCCACATGCCCGTGCCGATATCCGCCAGTGAAAATCCCACTTTGACAGGTGGACGACCTGGTTCACCTGTCACATACATCAATCCGCCTTCACCCTGCGCGATGAGGTCATAGCCAGGAAAGGCGGACCATGGCCCGGTGAGGCCATACCCCGAGATGGAGATCAAGACAACCCTGGGCGCGCGTCGATGGATCTCTTCCCACGAGAAACCCAATCGACTCAGCGTCCCTGGGCGGAAATTTTCCGCCACGATATCGGCCGACTCGATCAGATCCCATAATGCTTGTTTGCCTTCCGCTGATTTGAGATCGAGCAAGAGGCTCTGTTTATTGCGATTGACGCTCAAATAATACGTACTTTCGCCTTGTACGAACGGCGGCCCCCAATGCCGCGTATCGTCCCCAGCCTCGGATTCAATCTTGATCACCTCGGCACCCAGGTCCCCCAACGTCATCGTGCAATATGGTCCGCTCAGAATGCGCGTCAAATCGACTACGCGAATGCCTGCGAGTGGCAACATGCGCATGTCCTCCTTGGTACTACCCTCTACCTACTCCGTCATGTTGTTCACGCTGGGCCAGCAAAGCGAGCCGACTGGCGTCCGTTCAGGAGCCGTTGGCGCGTGAAGCGTCCCTGGTGGCGAAATTTACGGTAACGTCGTGCGAGCAACTGCTTGGTGGAAAATCCATCCAACTCACCCAGGGCGGTATGGAGTTCCTGACGCATCCGATGAAACATCACTGCTGGGTCGGTGTGCGCGCCCGCTACTGGTTCGGGAATCACTGTATCTACGATACCCAGGCGCAAACAGTCCGCTGCCGTCAGTTTCAACTTTTCCGCGATTTCTTCAGCGCGGCTCGCATCGCGATATATGATGGTCGCAGCCCCTTCCGGCGCGATCACTTCGTAGATAGCTTCCTGGAGCATGAGAATATGGTCGGCCACCGCCAGGACCACCGCGCCGCCACTCGCGCCCTCGCCGATCACTGCGGTAATGATCGGGATCGGCAGATCACTCATCTCCGCCAAACATTGTGCCATTGACCAGGCCAGCCCATGCCGCTCGCTCTCAGCGCTGGGGTCGGCCCCGATCGTATCTATGAACGTAATGAGCGGGCAGCCCAGTTGCGCGGCGAGCCGCATCACCCGCAGGGCCTTACGATAGCCCTCCGGCTTGGGTTTTTGTGGCACAATGCGCGCATTGTCTTCGGGATAGCGCCGTTGCTCGCCGATGAACATCACCACGCGATCATTGGCACCGGACGTTCCGGCGATGGTGCCCAGACCAGCGACAATCGTGGGATCATCTCCATAGCAACGATCCCCACTCAGTGTAAAAAAGCGCGGCGAGAGCGCATGTATGTAATCGAGTGCGGTCGGTCGATCAGGGTGGCGCGCGAGTTGGACGCTTTCCCAGGCAGTATGCTCCCGGACCTCTGCCATCGCATGGCTCCGCGCTCGTGGCAGATGACGAGCATGCTTCACTGGCATTGTCGCCTGGAGGAGCATACCCAGCACACCCGGTAATGCATCCCGCGGCACAATCGCATCGATCATCCCTGCCGCCAGCAGAGATTCCGCGCGATGCGAGCCTTCGGGTAAGCGCTGCTTGAGCACCTGCTCCGCGACACGCGGACCGGCAAAACCAATCGTTGCCCTGGGTTCAGCCAGTAAAATGTCTCCCAGATTTGCAAAGCTCGCGAAGACACCTCCCGTTGTGGGACTGGCGAGGACTGAGCAATAGAATAAACCGGCATTATGGAAGCGCCGCACCGCCGCCGCTGTTTTGGGCATCTGCATCAGGCTGAGCGTGCCTTCTTGCATACGCGCTCCGCCACTATTGACGACCGTAACCACCGGGAGCCTGTGCTGCAAGGCGTATTCAAACGCATACGCGATCTGCTCGCCGACAACCGAGCCCATGCTGCCGCCCATAAAATGGAAATCCAGGACTGCCAGTACGGCTTCGATATGCTGAATACGACAACGGCCAATCACAATGGCATCGAGCAGTCCAATTTTTTGTTGCTCACGCTGTATTTTAAGCGCATAAGGCTGATCGTCCACAAATCCAATCACATCTGTGGACTGAATGGCCTGGCCAATTGGTTTGAAGGTCGCGACATCTGCCAGCTGCGCGATACGCGCGCGCGCCGTCGTGGAAAGATGATGTCCGCAATGCGCGCAGATTGCATAGCGAGCGTATAGGCCATCGGCATCTTCCAGCGCGGCTTTGCACTCAGGGCAGGTCGGTATAGCGGCGGCGGCCACAGAACTGGGTTGCGAGGCCGCAATCGCTTTGGGCAGCAGATGGGTAGTGAGCCATTGCAGACTGGTACTCGCGACGAGTGACATGGATTCTGTCACACATCGTGCTCGTCCGACGCGGGCAGCGATCATACGATCACCTCTCTGCGCGAAAATCTGGGTGGGATGCAAGGCCCTCCCGCCCCGCACCGGACTTTCCGGCCACATGACCACGAGACGGGGAGGCCTTGTGAGATGAGCTACGAGCTGATGGATGATCGCGCCAGACGACGCGGGCAACAGAAAGCTGAGCCTTCAGCATAAGACAAGCTTCATAATTCCAGACCATCCTGCCACCAGAACATGAAGCCTGCCACACAACCGGGTTAGGGAGTGACTGCCGCCAGATCGGGCGCGGAGAGCAGCATGACTTGTTGCTCGGCGCCGGTCAAGTCGACTTGGAACGCGCCGTAGGGGCCGAAAACGTTGTGGTATTGGTTGAAATTGAGGTCGCCACTCGCGCCTTCCTGGTCGATCTTTGTTCCGGCCTTGATGAGGGCCAGACAATCAGTATAGGTGTAACATTGCGTACCAGGCGGGCTGGTGACATTCATCATCTGCGCGTTGATGGCGGTGGTGTTGAGCGAATTAGCTTTATCGACCGCCAATGCCAGCGAAATGACGGCGTCATAGGCATAATTCGCGTTCGGGAGTGGTTGCGCGGTGCTGCCGAAGAGCGAAGAGAAGACGCTCATGAAATCGTCATTCGCTTTGCCGGTCACGGATGTTCCATAGACCGAGGTCAGATGGGCGTTGGCGACAGGATACGTGATCGCCTTCAGATAATCATCCGCGCCCGTCACATCTGTGCCGATGAAGGGAATGGCGAGGTTATCCAGCTCTTTGAAGTTCTGGAACAATACCGCGGCAGTTGCTGGGTCCGTCTGTGTGAAGATGACATCGGGATTGGAATTGATGATTTGCTGCACCTGACTGCGATAATCAGTCTGATCGGGCGCGACGGTCACGTTCGAAACGATCTTGTTGCCCATCTTCTGCCAGGTGGCGGTGATAGGTTGCGCGAACGTCTGAGCGGCAATGTCAGAGAAAAAGAGCAATGCGGCATTCTTGTAACCCTTCTTCTGCGCATAGAGCGCCATCGCGACACCCAATTGGGAATCTGAAGGGCTGTTCCGCCAGACCCAGGGATTCGTATTATGGTCGAAAAGCGTGCTGCCCCCCTGGAATTGCAACGGAATTTTCGCGGCGGTGACAATCGGCTCAACCGCATTGATTTCCTGCGTCTCAGGGCCAATGATACCGACGAGATTCTGCGAAGCGAGCAATTGATGGAGAGCGGGGACGGAGTCGGCCTCGTCACACTGCGTATCGGCGTGGGCGAGATTGAGCTGCCTCCCCAGAACGCCGCCATGGTCATTTATCTCTTTCTGGGCCACCTGCGCCCCCTGGAGCATCGCCTGCCCCAGACTGGCCAGCGTGCCTGTGAAGCAAGAGAGCACACCCATGGTCACCGGACCACTGCCACCGCCAGCGGACGTAGAACCACATGCAGCGAGTGATAAGACGAGAATGACGACAAAGATGCGTTTCTGCATTACCATTTCCTTTCAAGATCCAGACTGCTTCCCGCGCGCAGCACGCGGCGGTCTGCGTTACGTTGATCGGCGATGACCGTATCTGCTCTGATCGATCCGCGCATACCTGAGCTCGCTCTGCGAATGTCCTGCGCTCTCCTTTCTGTCTCTTCCTCTGGGTGCGCTGGCCAGGTTGCCCCGTAGATACCGCAGGCAACGACTGGGCTACCTGGTGACTTTGCTCGCACCCAGGCAAACAGACTACGATAAGCGGCCGACATAGAGTTGCACGACCTCGGGATCCTCCAGCAACTCTCGCCCGGTTCCTTCCAATCGATTCTTCCCCAGGACCAGCACATACGCCCGTTGCGCGTGTCGCAGGGTCTCGCGCGTATTTTGTTCAACGATGATAATCGAAACATTCGTCGCGCGGATCTGCTCGATCCGTTCCCAGATCAACGCCTGGAAACGGGGTGAGAGGCCGACACTGGGTTCATCAAGGATGAGCACCGCGGGATCTACCATGAGGCCGCGCGCCAGCGCCAGCATCGTCCGCTGACCACCGCTCAAGGTACTCGCGCGCCGCTGAGAGGAAGCTTTCAGGTCAGGAAAAAGTTCGAAGAGCTGGTCGATCCGCTCACGGATTCCCGATTTGCGCACATACCCACCCATATCGAGATTCTCGCGGATGGTCAGGTCAGGAAAGACGTTTTCCACCTGTGGCACATAAGCGATACCCCGTCGCACGAGCGCTTCGGCGGGTAATCCAGTAATTTCTTTGTCCTGCACAAAGATCTTGCCAGCTGATGGGCGGATCAATCCCGCGACCGTTTTGAGCAAGGTGGATTTCCCCGCTCCATTTGGCCCCACGATCGCTGTGATGGCGCCCCGAAAGGCTTTGATGCTGACACCTTCAATGATCGGTGGACCGCCATACCCAGCAGTTAACCCTTCAACACGCATCACGGCATCTTCGTCATTCATACTGTTACCTCATCGCCCAAGTAGGCGTCGATGACACTCTGGTTCGATCGCAGCGACTCGAATGGTCCAGCGGCAATCACCGCGCCCTGCGCCATCACGACCACCTGATGCGCGACGCGTTCGATGAATGGCAGATTATGCTCGACCACGATAACCGTGGTACCGGAGGCGACAAATGCTTCGATGGCGCGGGCCATACGTTCACCGAGGACGGGATTGACACCACCCATAGGCTCGTCCAGGATGATCAATTTGGGTTCAGCCATGCGGATGCGCGCGAATTCAACCAGGCGCTTCTGTCCACCGCTCAGGTTGCCGGCCAGTTCATTGGCCAACTTCGTGAGACCAAACTCTTCGATGATGGCGCGGGCACGCGCGAGATCCGCCTCGGCCACCGAATGATGCCCGATGCCAGGTCCGAGCATACTGCGGAGCAGGGTCTCTTGATCAGGTTCGAATTTCGCCAGCAGGATATTCTCCAACACGGTGAGCCCTGGCCATTCGCGTGGTGTCTGAAAGGTGCGAATCAAGCCGAGCCGCGAGATCTCATGCGGTGGCAGATTCTGAATTTCGGTCCCTTCAAAAGTCACCGTGCCCGTGTCGGAACGCTTGAAACCAGATATCAAATCAATCGCGGTGCTTTTTCCCGCGCCATTCGGTCCAATCAGCCCGGTCACCGTACCTTTGGGCACACGGAACGAACAGCCATCCACTGCTGCTACCCCACCGAAATGTTTCGAGAGGCCTTCCAGGACGAGAATATCTGGAGGTGATTCAATGGGCGCGGCGTTGGCCACCACCGCGGGCACGGCTGCCGGGGCCATCGCGGGCGCGGTCGTCGCGACGTCTGGAACCGCTACGGTCGCCGCGGCTTCGGTCGCCGCGGGTGGCGCTGTCTCAGGCTCTGGCTGCACATGCGGCAAGTGGTAATGGTAGCGTCGCTCTGGGAACAGCCCTTGTGGCCGGAAGAAAAGGAAGAGGACCAGCACGAGGCCGATCGTAATGAGCCGCAAGCTCGGGATAACACTGGGATGTCCAGGGATATCGGGTAAGAACCTGGTAGATTCCTGCACCACCATGAAGATGATCACGACCCCAAAGATGACCCCGCGGATGTTCCCCTTACCACCAACAAGGATCGCCGAATAGAGCACGATAGCCTCGATTGGCGACCAGGCCGATGGATTGAACGCCGTGACATAGGCGGCAAATAAACTCCCCGCGAGCCCACCAATCGCCGCGCCCAGCACATAGGCTTTCAGCTTCAGCATATAAATGTTGCGGCCAAATGCGGCGGCGGCGCGTTCGTCTTCGCGCAGTGATCGGAGCGCCAACCCAAATTTGCTGCCAGAGAGGCGCACGAGGATCAGCACGATACCGGCGAAGATGACCAGACAGAATACCATGAAGAACGCGGGATAGTCGTTGAACGAAATTCCCAGGACATCAGCCATGGGGTTGATCAGGCCGAAGACGCCATTGTACCCGTCAAAGAGCGGAACGTACTGGCTGGCAAGTACGTAGAGCACATAAACCGCGCCGAGGGTGACGATCGAGAAGTAGATACCCCTCAGGTTCCGCAAGGCAATCAGCCCGACCACCAGCCCCATCACCGCGGCGGCGAGGGTGGCCCCCAGCATCGCGAGCGGATATGGCAATTGCAGCCCGAAGATGTACTGCGCTGGCGCGATCGGCTGACCGACGGTGAGGACGATCGTCATATACGCGCCTAATGCCACATAGCCATAGAACGCCAGGTCGAAATCTCCGGCCCATCCCCAGATGAGATTCAACCCCAACGCCGCGATCCCAAAGATGGCCCCTTCGGTGAAGATGGTAATGATATATTGCGACCAGAACTGCAAGGTCATTCGAACATGCTCCTTCCTGGTTTGGTGAAGAGGCCGCGGGGACGCACGAGGATGACGATAGCGAGGATCGCGAAAGCAAACGCGAGGTTATAGCTGGCGAGGCTATATTTGCCGAGATTAAAGCTGCCGATGAACTCCAGGACCAGACCAACGATGATAGCGCCTGCCATGGTGCTGAAGGGTTTGCCCAACCCACCAGCGACGGTCGCTGTGAGCGTGATGAGGAAGAAACTGAACCCAAAGTAGGGAGTGAAGGAACCCACACTCTCGGCCAGGACAAAGCCCGCATAGCCTGCGACGAGGCCCGCTAAGGCCCAGGTGGCGGCGGAGATGAACTGGGCGTTGATGCCGGTGACGCGCGCCAGTTCGCGATTCTGGTACACCGCTCGCAGCGCCTTGCCAAACTGCGTATAGGTAATGATCACGAAGAGCAAGCCGGTGATGGCCAGCGCGGTCAGCAGGATCATGATCTCGGTTGAGGTCCATAAGAAAGGACCGATGTGCATTGGTGCGCTCTGAGGGATGGTATAGGCGACACTCGACGCACCAAAGATGATGACCAGGATATTTTGAATGATGAAAGACATCCCTAACGTGGCGATGAACGTTGGCATCGTCCCCACTCGATTGCGAATGAATCGATCGATCACGAGGGTCTGCATGGCGAGCGCGGTGATGCCGCCTGCCAGCGCTGCGGCGATCGCCGAAAGCAGCAGATTACCCGTTCTCTGATGAACGACATATGCCGCGTACGCGCCGATCGTCAAAATCTCGCCATGCGAGAGATTGGCGACATTGGTGACGGCATATTCCAGTGTGAAGGCCACTGCTGAGAGCGAGAGGATCGCCGCCGCCACTAAACCAAAGCCCAGGGTCAGCAACAGTTGTTGCACGAAGTCACCTCTTCCTGATGCGCTCGTTATGGGGGGACGGATGGATGGGGGCGGCACCTGTGGGGTGTGGGGGAGATTCGCAAGCGATAGCCACGTTGTTCACCTTCTTTGTAAGGAGGGATCTTCATCGATCCACAATGGAGTTCGTCGAGCTTAGCGATAGTATACTTAACTGCTCATGACAAACCTCAGCAGGAAATGCCGTGCGGTATAACAGGATGTATAACAATGCCGTTGACTCCCAATCCGCAAGGGAAAGATGGATTCGCAACCCACTGGATAGACCAAGGCGACGTACCTACCGTATGCGGTAGACGCGTCGCCTTGGTGTCTCGGCTTGGTTCACGAACTCAGTGTGTGAATAGCTCAGCCAATCTGTAAGACTGCTTTGCCCGCGACTTTGCGCTCCAGGAGCAGGCGGACCGCCTTCGCGGCGTCGACCCATTCACCCTGCCAACCGATCTGCGGATCGAGTTGATGGGTGTCTATGAGACTCACGAGATAGCCCAAATCATCGGCGATATTGCCACCAGCGCTCGTGAGGCCGAACGCCAAAATCGACCTGCCAGGTCCTACCGTGCCATAGGGCGGGAAGACGGCCGGCTCATGGCTCGCGTAGCCAATCGAGACGAGGATACCCTGGGGCGCCAATCGCTGGTAGGCGCTGACGAGTTGCGGGCCGCCGACATTATCGATAACGACATGCAGCGGCGTCTGGATCGTTTCCAGATCCGTCACCACGGCATCGGCCCCTAATTCGCGCAGCCCGGCGCCACGTTGCGCGTTCCCCACGACGGCGATGACATAAGCGCCAGCACGATGACCCAGTTGCACGGCATAGCGTCCCACACCGCCCGAGGCGCCAGTAACGAGCACATGCTTCCCCAGGACGGATCCGACGACGCGCAGGGCGCGCAATGCTGTCAGACCGGCCACCGGGATGGTGCTGGCCGCCGCCATATCGACATTCGGAGGTAATGGGGCAAGTTTATCGACATCCACTGCGCGCAGTTCCGCCCACGCGCCATTTGGCCCCCAGGTCACTACACGAGTGCCGACCGCTGGTCCTTCGCCATTCGCGGCCGCTTCGACAACCGTTCCGGCAGCGTCCCAGCCAGGAATGCTGCCCGTGGCAGCACCAGAGAGTTCGGGGAGTTCGCCATGGTTGAGCGAAATTGCCGCAATTTTGACGAGTGCCTGGTATGGCGCTGGTCGCGGATTCGGCGCCTCACCCAGGGTGAGGTGCGCCGGGGCATGCGGGTCAACGATCAATGCGCGCATCGTTTGTCATTCTCCTTTGCTTGAATAGACTGGTGGTGGAGCATGCTGAATGCCCACGAACAATCAGATCATAATCCGTATCGCAATATGCCTACCTCAGGCGCGTGGTATCAGGTCGTGGTCGGCACGGATGGGACCATCGGCCCAGAGCTTTCGGGACGAATGTTCCTGTGTATCTTCCTGGGTACACCGATAATGCGTAGTAATCGGAAACGCGGGTCAGTCAACTATGATTGATTCGCGTCAGGAGAGGAGCGCATCCGATGTCAAAGATCAACACAGCCAACCCAGTTTCGGCGAACTCAGCGACTTCCATGCCAACACGGTCGACATGGAACCATACACCGCATCCTCCACAGTTGTCGATCGCGCCGCCCGCCGCGGTCATTGAGTTACAATCGCCACCAATACAAGCGCAATTCCCGAAGTCACCGAATCAATTGGCGCTCCCCGCGGCGCAGAACCTCATGACGCCGCCAGCGACTGCGCCACCTCCGCCGCCGCCACCTGAGGCGCCGACCACCGATGTTCCGCTGGTCACGCCACCACCATCTTTGACCAGGTCCTGAGTGTTACGTTGAACTCGTACAGTGTTCCTGAACAAAACGGGCCACCGGTTTCCCCTTCCGGTGGCCTGTTGTTGGCTTATCTGCTCTGCACGTCGCGTCCTGGATGCTTCCACAGCGGGCGCAGACACGCGTCCGCACACTCAGGCTCCGCCGGACTATGGCCTGACCGACTGAACAAGTTTGGGGACGTGGCGGAATGTGCGGCCATAACACAAAATCAGCCAACGTGTGACAATCATCGGTGACCTGGCCTGGCGGGAAATGATGTGTCAGGGCTTGCGCGACACTTCAACCCGCGACACCGCCGATATCAACTCCAGCATAGGTATGCCAGGCAATCGGGGCATTGGTCGCCGACCACAGACCCAGGAATGTTTGTGTTCCGTCACTGACGGTCACCGCGAACGTTCCATCGCTCAGCACAGTGAGATGATCGAGCGTGCCAGCATGTGATGCGGTATCCGCGGCGAGCAGACGTGAATTCGTCCGCGAGAATGCATCAAGGTGCTGGCCTGGATCATCCTGGTAGGTAACCGCAACCACAGTAGCGCTGACGGCTATTCCGAATGGTTCCGACCTCACCGTCCAGTGGCTTTGTGGCACCAGGTCCGGGCTGAACGAAAGGATTTGATTGCCAGGCACTGGCGGTGTTTGTCGGGTAGGATCTCCAGCCTTCGCATAGAGAATCGTCGTATAGACGGTTCCGTCCTGCGCGACCGCTAATCCGCCTGGTACCGCGACGCCAAAATCATAGGTCGAGGCAACGGTCCGCGAAGTCAGATCAAAGCGAATCAGCCGATACGATACATCCCCTGGCTGGTTTCCCGGTGGGGTCAGCCAATATATGCTTTTACCATCCGGCGCGATCTGCATTTCACCTGGCAGGAGCGTCGCTAACGGTACTCTCTGCGCGATGTTCACTGGCGATCCGGAAAGAAGAAGTAGTTGTCCATGGAGCGGATCGCTATCCTGCCAGAGCGGTACTGCCAGGCTCTGCCCAAATGGGTCAACTGTTGCGCTCCCCCAGCCATGCACGAGGGAGGTGCAAGTTGCCTGGCGCAACGTGCATACCAGGGTAGCGGGCACCACGGTTTCCGCACCATTCAGAAATGCGCCGGTATACGTGACGATCAGCGATCCATCCGGCGCGATCCCGACACTGCCACTGGGAGGTGTCGTCCCAACATGAGCTACCGGGAGAGTTCCCGCCAAAGCATATGTCGGACGGTTGACTACAGCCAGCACCATCTGTTGATTTTTCACCAGCAGGAGATATAAGGGATGTTGCGCAGTGATGGATGCTGGTTGTGTACTCCCACATGCCGCAAGAGCCACCACTACACACATACCGAGTGTCCGTATCAGCGTTCGCATGAATGCAGGCATCAGAATTTCACTCCTCTCATAAAGCGCGAATGACGTCAATTTTGGCAAAGTTGGTCAAATCCCATACACCAGGCGCGGTTTGCAAAGTCGATGCTGACAAACAAACACAGCACCATCCGGCTACCACCAATCTTGTTGTGCGATCTCCCCCTTTTCCATAAGGTCAATTGTGCCTGCGTTTTACATGTGAATTGGCAAGCAAATAATACGTCAATCCTACCATCGCTGTCTAGCTTACTCTCACCCTTGATGTCGGGAGCAGGATCACCTTGCCGAGCAGGTACCTTGCGGTTTGCGATGCCCAGGCATGATGATCCCCTCAACCTGTGTGGAGTGCTGTTTGACGTGCTACAATGAGAGGTGTTTGTCCCTTGGATTGACCAGGGTCAATCACCGATGCAAACTGGCCGTCACAAGAAAGGTCGGTACCGATGACAGCGGCACCCACACTCCCTACGGAACTCTTTTCTACCCACCGTCTGCCCAATGGATTACAGATTCTGGGGCAACGCATGCCCGATATGGAATCAGCGGCAATCGCCTTCTATGTCCGCACCGGCTCGCGCGATGAACCGACGCCAGCGCTCTGGGGCATCTCGCATTTCCTGGAGCATATGGTCTTCAAAGGCACCGCCAAACGCGATGGCGACCAGATTACGCTCGACTTCAATCGGATGGGTGCGGAATTCAACGCCTATACCAGCTTCGAGGAGACCGTCTATCATGCGCGGGTGCTGGGCGATGAGTTGCCCAGGGCGCTGGATCTGTTGGCCGATATGATGCGCCCCCGGTTAGATGGTGAGGATTTCGCTCGCGAGCGCGATGTCATCGTTGCGGAGATCACGCGTGGCGAAGACCAACCAACCCAGGTGGCCGCGCGGCAGTTTTATCAGACCTATTTCGATGGCATTGCGTTAGGTCATGATGTCATTGGCACCCGCGAGAGCATTGCGGCCATGCAGGTCGAACAGATGCGAGATTATTGGGCGCGTCGCTATGCCGCCAATAACCTGATCCTCGCCGTCGCGGGCAACATCGACTGGGACCAGATTGTCGATCTCGCGACGAAATACTGCGGCGACTGGCAGGTTGGCGAAGAAGGCCGGGTGGCCCTCCCATTCTCCCCGATCGCGACGCGCAAAGTCATTCAGCGCGACCTGCAGCAGCAACTTATCCTGATGGGATATCCGTTTCCCGAAGAGCAGTCCAAGGATTATTATGCTGCCATGATGGCGGCGGATATTCTGGGGGACAGCAGTGGGTCGCGCCTCTATTGGAATATCGTCCATCAGGGATTAGCGGAAGCCGCATCCAGCAGCTATTCGCCCTTTGATGGCGCGGGTATGCTCTTCAGCTTCATCAGCACGGCGCCCGAGAAAGCCGATGCCGTGCTCGAATTGATGCTTGCGGAGTTCGATTCCATTGAGCGCGACGGTGTACATCAGGATGAATTGGAGCGAGCCAAGGCCAAACTCATTGGCCATATCGTGCTGGATGGCGAATCCACGATGCGTCGTATGCTCAACCTGCCCCATTCCTGGCTGATCGATGGCCGTCTGAAAACCCTTGAAGAAGATATCCGCGATATCGAAGCGGTCACCGTCGCGGATGTCCATCGCATCTTCCAGCAATGGCCGCACAAGGACCGCACCGTGATGCTGACGATGGGTCCACGTGAAGATATTGAGGCACCGTGATAAAAGTGGTCGTTGGCCTGGGAAATCCTGGGTCACAGTATGCCGCCTCGCGCCACAACGTCGGGTTTCGAGTTGTGGATCGCGTGGCGGCAGCGCGCGATTGGCATTGGGATGGCAAGCGCGATCGCGCGGTGCTGGCGCAAGGTCAAGTGCAGAACACCAAGGTGGTGCTGGTCAAGCCGCAGACTTATATGAACGAGAGTGGGGTCGCGGTAGGACCGATCTGCCGGTTCTTTAAGATTGATCCACGTGTGGATCTGCTGGTCATCTGCGATGACCTCGATCTCCCCGTCGGGCGAATCCGTGTCCGCGCCAAGGGCAGCGCAGGCGGTCAGCATGGGTTGGAATCGGTCATTGCCCATCTCGGCAATGCAGATTTCGCGCGGCTGCGGGTCGGTATTGGGAAGCCGACCCATCCACGCGCCGAGACCATCGGCCACGTGCTGGGTAGCCCACAAGGTGATGAAGCGATCGATCTGGCCACCGGGGAAGATCGCGCGGCAACCGCGGTGCTGGCCTGGATCGCCACCAGCACCGCCGAAGTGATGAATACTTTTAATGCCCAGACAATGCCGACAAAATCTTTAGCGGATTCACGTCCACCACGCACGCGGCAGGTGGATAGCAGCAAAAATGAGCAATCTGACCCGGCGGGTAGCTAACCGCAAACAAGATAGTTCATTCGGACACATGCTGCGTCATGCGTGGAGCGTACCATAGGCACATCGCTTAGTACGCAATACCGCAGGGGTTTATTGGAATAGCCAATCCCCAGTCGCCTGGAATACGCGCACCACCAGTCACAGTGCGATTTCACCGACGGCATGCCGGATGATCTCGACCTGCGGCAGGTTGCCAGGAAGCAACGCGATTGCCACCACATCGATGCGAAATGACCGGTCAGGAGTATTGGCATTCTCCAGCCAGGTCTGCGCCGCCGCGATCAGGTGGCGTTGTTTGGCGGTGGTCACCGCTTCAGCCGGGGTACCATTGGCCTGGCCTCGACGCGTCTTCACTTCGACAATCACAAGATCATCACCCTCTTCAGCCAGGATGTCGATCTGCCAGCGACTTACCCGTACATCGCGAGCGACAATCTGGTAGCCAGCTGCAATGAGTGCGGACGCGGCGCGATCTTCGCCGCGCGCACCAAGGTGCTGTCGTGAGGTGAGATGCGTTAATTTAGCGGGCATACAGATGCATCCTTCGCATTAAACTCGTACAACAGAACGACATGATAACGTGGCTCCATTGTACGCGATCGCGACGACTCGCATCAAATTTTCTCGGTAAGGTACCTACGGCGCAAAGCACAGCACGAAAGATCGAAGATCTGAGAGACTGGAAGGGCGGATTGCGGATTGCGCGGAGAGAACGAGTTGGATGTTTGACCCATGGCACGAGACGCTGTCTGGCGTGGCTTTTAGAGATGTTGATAGCGCAGTGAAATAATACCAGGAGCAAAGCGGTTGGCCCGTTGGAGATATTCCTGCTCATTGGCTTCGATCATCAGCTTGTGCAGCACAATCACATCGCCATCTGGCAGTGGCTCCGCCGGTTGCAGACAGAGCTCCATCACCGCGCAACCACGATCAAACACCTTGACCAGGCCACCCGCGCCGGGGATGCGATATACCCTATGCTCATATGCCGCACTCTTCACCTCCAAGTATCCACAACGCGACAATTGTTGATACTCAGCGGGACTGAGCATTTCGCGCAACAATGCCCGTGCGCGATGCTCCGCCGAAAGGTGTTCGCGCCAGGGCCCTGCCAGGTGAAAGAAGCGCGCCAACGAACCGCGCGTTCCCAGTACCAGCGCGATCAACAAAGAGACGAAAACAAGACCAAGAACGTACAAAAGCATCGTGACCATCGCGCTGTTTCCTTTCTCAAGAGCACTACCAGCAGATTTATAGATTCGGGCAGACCGCTAAAGTCCGCCCGAACCCCATGGACTCGCGGGTTTTCACCGCCGGAGTGATCCACGTAGCCAAAACGCTACGCTCAGCCTCCAACGACCCGCGGGATCAAGACAATTTGTTCCGCGGTACGATCAAATTGATCGATACGGGTCGAAGTCTTGGCGCCATCGACCTTGAAAGCTGTCGCGCCACGCGCCCGCGCTTCATCGAAGATGCGCTTGGCTTCTAGTACCGCAGCTTCCGCTTCCGCATCTCCTACGGCTGCCTTCCGCGCATCCCACACAACGCGATCATCACCACGTCGTGACATGATTCGTAGCATGCCCATATCTGTGTCTTCCTCCTCACAGGTTGCCCAACTGCCAGCTGACCCATTGTCGCCAGCCCCTGCCCTCGACCCCGCCAAATGGAGGAGTCCTGCTGCTCACCGTTCACAACGCCAATGGGGCCCGCAATGGGAGCACGAAGGTAAAACGACTGCCATTGCCAGGCGTACTTACTACCTGCACTTGCCCACCATGCCGACTCACGATCTGTTTGACTATTGCCAATCCCAGACCCTGACCTGATGGTCGCATTGCCGATGCCTCTCCCGTAGCCTGATAGTACGGCTCGAAGAGATATGGCAGATGCTCAGGGGCAATGCCGCAGCCGGTATCCGCGACGCTCACTTCCAACATAGATGCCTGCGCTCGAGCTTCCACCCAGACACGACCACCCCGTGGTGTGAACTTGATGGCGTTACTCAGCAGGTTCCGTACCACTTGGACAAGTCTCTCTGTATTACCGGGAATCTGGGGTAATCGTGGTGGAATAGTGATATGCACTGGAATCTCGCGCTCCTGAGCGAGCAACTCCACTTCTTCAAGCGCGGATTGAATGACTCGCTGGATATCCACAATCTCAAGATCTGAGGGGAAAAACGCCACGTCTTCGGGCGAAAGGATGGTAGAAAAATCTTTCACTCGTCCCGCGAGATGTCGGCTGGCAGCCCGCGCGTGGCGGATCAATTCCACCTGCCGATCGTTTAATGGTCCTGCCATGCCCCGCAAGGCCATCTCGAGATACCCGGTCAGGGGCACCAATGGGGCACGGATCTCATGCGAGAGCATGTGTAAGAGTTGCGTCTTCTGCCGATCCATCGCGCGGAACTCCGTCACGTCACGCGCAACGACAACAGCCTGATATCCCTCGGGTGACTTATTGGGGGAGATACTCAACAAGATCTGACGTGGCGCGCCATTTGCGGGGCCTGGCATCGTGCATTCCAGCATGGGGGCGACGGTGCGACCGCGCAAGGCATCTTCGAGCGCCTGTACGAGCGCCATGATGTCCGTGCGAGTCGCGTCAGCAGGCGCGTTGAGGGGAGTGAAAATACCCTGAAACCGCTCGCCGCGCACTTGATCGATGGTTCGCCCCGCCATCCGCGCAAAGGCACCGTTGGCGTCTACGATGCGGCCGCCATTGACGATGACCGCAATGCCGTCGGTTGTCGTGGCAAAGATCGCGGCTAACCGCTCTTGTTCCGCCTTCACCGCGGCGTGCAGGCTGTGGTTCTCCAGTGCCGTCGCGACCAACGGCGCCAGATCCTCCATCATCCGCACATCGAGATCTTCGAACGCCTGCGCGCGTGTCAGCGTGAGAATCCCACGTAAGTGTTCTTTGGAGATCAAGGGGACACAAAGCAGCGCTTGGTCTTTGCCCGCCAGAAATGCCTCGGTCAAGCGACCTGGTTGGAGCGAACTGGTATCCGGCGCGTGACAGCGCGCCCGACGATTACGCGCGACCGCCGCGGCAAGCGAGGCGGTATTATGGATGCTCACCCGTTCATTGCGCAGGCGATCGCCCGCACTCCCCTGGCTCGTTACCACGCGCAATTCTTCTGTTGCTGGTTCATAGGCGTAGATCAGTACGTCTTCATAGTTAATCAGATGACCGATCCCCAGGGCGATATTGGTAAAGACTTCGGTGGGTTCCAGCGATCGAGTCAGCGAACGTGCCGCCGTGATCAACAACATTAATTGCTGCCGCTGAATCTGCGCTTCGCGCGCCTGCCGCGCATTGGCAAGCGATGTCGCCAGTAATTCGGCGATCACCCGCAGAACAGCCAGATGGGGAGGTTTGAAGGCATTCGGATGCGTATTCCAGACAGCCAGGACGCCATACATGGTCTTCTCCTGGACGATCGGGACCGCTGCAAGTGAACCACTCAGCTGTGGATCAAAGGGTGGTTGACAGCGTTCATCCGTCCGTAGTTCATCGATCCGCGCCGCCTCGAGATGCACCGCTACCCATCCCAGCACACCCGCGTTGAGCGGGAGGGTAGCCGACGGCGACGCGTTTGGCGAAAATCCCAGCGCGCTTGCAAGTTGCAACACACCCGCATCACCATCGAAGAGATATACCAACCCCCGTTCGGCACCTAACAGACCACACGCATCGCGTACGCAACGTTGGGGCAATTCCGTCGGCGGCATGAGGAGCTGGTGTTGCCTATCCTGCGCTGTGCTCTCAGTGCCCTGCGGCGCGACAGCGCGAGATGTGGGTGGAAAGGTCGCGAGATCCTGATGCGTGGGATCAGAATACCATCCTGTTGGTTCGGCTGCCATCGTAACGCCCTCCTTGTCGAATGTGACGCGGTGCACGTCAAAACCTGTCTTTACCATCCCTGAAATTGGTCTATAAGGAACTGTTCGCTGGCTGCACTGCCATTTGGATGCTATACTGCTTACGACATGACCACTTTGAAATTTTGACCGCAAGGCGTGCCTTTCGGTCTTGTGGGAGCAATCTTTCCACATGCCAGCGCACCTATTAGATGGTCGCGAGTTAGCCATCGCGCTACGCGCGAGCTTGCGCACCGAGGCGCAATCTTTTACCGAACTCCACGGGCGCCCCGCTCATCTGGCACTTTTTTTGGCCGGTGAGGACCACGGCGCCCTGGTCTTTGGGCAACAGGTACAGCGCGCGTGCCGATCGATTGGTCTGGCAACTTCGTGGACGGCATTCGCCGCCACCCAGGACGGCGCGGTAGCAGTGGCGGAATCGACCATTCGCGCCCATGTCGCCCTGGCCAGCACAGACCCGGCCACCGATGGCGTCGTCCTCCTGCTTCCCCTCCCCCTTGGCATTCGCCAATGGGCGGTGACCACTGTGCTGTCAGACGCCAAGGATGTCGATGGATTGGGACCACGCAATGCGGGCAATTTGATGCTCGGCTACCCAAGCTATGTGCCAGGTACCGCCGAAGCCATCATGCTCCTCCTGCGCCATATTGGCGTTGATCTGCGCGGCCAACACGCTGTCATCGTCGGCCGCAGCAACGTGGGTGGCAAGCCGGTAGCTCTGCAATTTTTGCGCCAGGACGCAACTGTGACGATCTGTCATTCGCGCACCCGCGATCTTGCGAGCATCACACGCACTGCCGACATCCTGGTGGTGAGCGCCGGACATCCCCGCGCCATCACTGGCGATATGGTCAAACCGGGGGCGATTGTGCTGGATGCCGGTATCAACCTGGTCGAAGGGGCGATTGTTGGCGATGTGGATGCCGCCAGTGTGGCGACAGTCGCGAGTTGGCTGACTCCCGTACCTGGCGGTCTTGGTCCGCTGACCCATTTGATGGTCATCCACCATACGCTGATCGGACCGCTGCCATGAGGATCTGTGTCAGGTTCATTTGACACCACCCCCCATTTGACCGCTGCCTATGCCACACACAGGCACACGCCAGTGGGGACGTCCTGGCAGACTGACCGCCCGCCATCGCTATGGCGCCGTTTTCGTCCGACGCGCCCGGTCGTCGCGCGTACGGAGTTGGCCACAGGCAGCGGCGATATCGTCGCCACGTTCGGCGCGAACGCTATTATTGACGCCCTCGCGCTGCAGGGTCTCACGGAAGGCGCGGATCGCGTGACCATCAGGTGGCCGGAACTCCGCGGACGTGGCGTTCACCGGGATCAGGTTGACGTGCGCCAGTGTCCCGAAGGGGGCCAGGCGCTGCCCAAGTTCCGTCGCGTGTTCCACACTATCATTCAGTCCCGCCAGCAGGACATATTCGAACGTCACTTGCCGTCCGGTTTGATGCGCGAAGTCCAGGCACGTGTCTAGCAACGTATCCATATCCCATTTGCGGGCGACGGGCATAGTCCGCGCGCGCATAGTGTTATTCGGCGCATGTAACGAGATCGCCAGGTTGACCTGCAGACCCTCGGTCGCCAGGCGACGGATGGCCGGAACGAGACCAACGGTGGAGACGGTCATGTGCCGCGCGCCAAGATGAAAACCCATCGGATCATTCAGCAAACGCAGCGCGGCCAGGGTATTCTCATAATTATGTAACGGCTCCCCCATACCCATCAGGACGATGTTGGTCACATGGTCGAGCGTCCCGCTGGTGTCGCTACCCGCCGCTGTCCAACCCCATGGGTGCGCCCGTAAAAAGCGCGCGAAGTGCAACACCTGGGCAACGATTTCACCGGGTCGCAAGTGGCGCTCGAAGCCCATCTGGCCAGTGGCGCAGAAGGTGCAACCATAGGCACAGCCTGCCTGCGTCGAGACACAGACAGTAGCTCGCGGCCGAATGGATTCCGGATTGGGAGGATACAGCATCAGCACCGATTCGATGCGGGCGCCATCTGCCAACCGTAGGAGCAGCTTCACCGTCCGCCCATCCTTCGATCGCAGTTCGCTGACCACCTCGGGTATCGCCAGTGGCCACTCTGCCGCCAACCTGGCCCGCAGACCAAGCGGCAACGTCGTGATCTGGTCATACCCGCTGACGAGCTCACGATAGAAGGCCTGAAAAATCTGGCGACCCCGGAATGCGGGTTGACCATGCGCGACACACCAGGCCTCAATTTCCGGCAGGGTGAGATCGAGCAGCGTGGCTGGTGATGATATCGGTTCAATCATCATGCGGTATTGTACCTCAAAGCTGAGGACGATAACTGTTTGCCCCTAGAGGTCCAACGTTGCCTCGCGAGCCCGCGACTCAATGAAGCGGCGACGGGGAAGCACTTCGTCTCCCATCAGCATACTGAACGTTTCGTCGGCGCGCATGGCGTCCTCAATCGAGACCTGCAGCATGGTACGAGTGGCGGGATTCATCGTCGTATCCCACAACTCCTCGGGATCCATCTCACCCAGACCTTTATAGCGCTGAATGGCGATATTCTTATACTTCTCGCCAAGCACTTTCAGAAGATCGTCACGTTCTTCGTCGGAGTAGACGTATTGCCGTTCCTTACCCGCCGTCAGCCGGTAGAGCGGGGGCTGCGCAATGTAGAGATGCCCGCGCGTAATCATTTCTGGCATATTGCGGAAGAAGAACGTCAGGAGCAGGGTGCGGATGTGCGCCCCATCAACATCAGCATCCGTCATACAGATAACGCGCCCATAGCGTAACTTATCCAGATTGAGTTGTTCGCCAACCCCCGCGCCCAGCGCCGTCAGCAGATTGCGGATCTCTTCGCTGGCGAGCATCTTATCCATGCGCGCCCGCTCGACATTGAGGATTTTGCCGCGCAACGGGAGGATCGCCTGGAAATGTCGGTCACGCCCTTGCTTGGCACTCCCACCGGCGGAATCACCCTCGACGAGATACAATTCGCAGCGTTCGGGACGCCGTTCTGAGCAATCCGCCAGCTTGCCAGGCAGCATCGAATCCAGCGCGTCTTTGCGACGCACCAGATCGCGCGCTTTGCGGGCGGCTTCGCGGGCGCGGGCGGCGGTCAGACATTTTTCGATGATGCGTTTGGCCTCGGCGGGTGTCTCCTCGAGGTATTGTTGCAATGTTTCGTCCAATGCCTGGTCCACCTGATTGCGCACTTCGGCATTGTTGAGCTTCCCTTTGGTCTGCCCCTCGAACTGGGCTTCTGGCAACTTGACACTGATCACCGCCGTCAGACCTTCGCGCACATCATCGCCAGTGAAATTTGAGTCCGCTTCTTTCAGCAGATTCGTGCGACGTCCATAATCATTCAGTGTCCGCGTCAGCGCTGTACGGAACCCCGTCACATGCGACCCGCCATCGACGGTATTGATCCCGTTGGCAAAGGAGAAAAGTGTCTCTGCGACCCCCGTGTTATATTGGAGCGCAATCTCGATGTAGGACTTATCCATGCGGCGTTCCACATGTAGTGGTTGTGACATGAGCGTATCTTTATTTTTATTGAGATGGCGCACGAAGGATTGCAGGCCGCCTTCGAAATAATAGGTCACCTCATTGTCATCGCGCTCATCAGCCAGATAGATCGTCAAGCCGCGATTGAGGTATGCCATTTCGCGGAAGCGCTGTGCCAACACGTCAAACTGGTAATCATTCGTTTCCATAACCGTCAGGTCGGGGCGAAAGATGGTGACTGTCCCCGTCCCATCCGCTTTGCCAATTTTTTTCACCGGAGCTTTGGGGATGCCCTGGCTATATTCCTGCATATAGCGGTAGCCGTTGCGTTTCACTTCAACTCGACAATATTCAGAGAGCGCATTGACAGCCGAGACACCGACCCCGTGCAGTCCGCCGGAGCCCATTTTATATCCGTCACCTCCGAACTTGGCGCCAGCATGCAACACCGTCATGACCACCTCCAGGGTCGAGACGCCAGGCCGCTGGGGATGCTCATCAACGGGGATGCCTCTCCCATTATCCTCACACCGAACCGAGCCATCCTTCTGGATGACGATCTCGATATGATCGCACCCGCCATTCAGCACTTCATCGACAGAATTGTCGACGACCTCATAGACAAGGTGGTGTAAACCACGGATATCCGTACTTCCGATATACATACCCGGACGAACGCGAACAGCTTCCAGACCTTCCAGAATGCGGATTGCGTCAGATCCATAGTCGCTGGGCTGCGATTTCGTTGGTAGATTGCGTGGAGGAGCGGTACCATTCCCCCCATCATCTTTGGGGGTGGGGGGAGTACTTTTCAGTTGACGGGTTGCTTGTGCGCGGTCCTGTTCACGTGCGGATGCCATAGGGGTAAACGTTCCTCCTCGTGAGTGAGAGCTTCGAACATCCTTCCCGCTCCCCATTGCCGACCACCGCGGGACGCGGCAGACGAAGAAAAGTGGTGGGAACCAGAGATGCTGATGCTCGCTCACGTTCTACTTTAATACATGTGTAGCGTTCATCTTTATTGTACCACATGGGTCCAGCAACTGTAGGCGAAAAAATGGCTTCCCGCCTGGATTGGCGCTCATTTTTTCGCATCTGTCTGCTTGATGCAGCATAGCCCATCAAGATAGCCATTCTTGGTATATGCTCCCCAACCGGAAGGCATGCGCACCTCGACATATCACAATTTGCAAAATACGCGTTATTCCCAATTGTCATCGACCTGGATAATCATCGATCTATCAGGGTCAACAGATCACAACGAATGCTCTGACCAGGGACATAGTGGAGATAGCGGGGATGCTGAGGATCGGGTTCGATACGTAGTCGCAGGCGCCGAAGATGCGCGTCAAGCGCGAGCAGCGCCATCGCGGGATCAGTCGTTGGGCCCCATATCCATGCGGCGAGATCTGTGAGGGCCAGAGAGGCCCCGCCTTGCCGCAACAATGCCGCCAAGATACGTGACTCCGTCGGTGAGAGGTGGACCTGGTCGCCAGAGGGGAGCGTCAGTTGACTTGCCGTCGCATCGAAACGTGGTGACGAAGGAGGCGGGGGCGCGCGGTGCACGGGGCGCCAACCACGCGCCAGGAGGACGGCGCGCGCCTGGCCCAATAATGCCGGTGGGGCAACCGGTTTGCAGAGGTAGGCGTCGGCGCCATGCGCCAGGGCGGCGGCGCGATCCGATTCCGCCACATAACCCGAGAGGCAGAGGATGCCCGCATCAGGTATACGTTGCCGTAGCCATTGACAGAGGTCGGCGCCTGGACCATCGGGCAACCCCATATCGACGATGGCCAGGGCAGGCGGCGACGCGCTTGCCAGCTGGTAGGTCTGGCGCGCGGAATTCGCGATCACGGTCCGCAACGCCAGGGGTTTCAGAGACTGAGCGGCGAGATGCGCGGAGAGCGGATCATCATCGATGATCAATAACAAGCGTAACATGACCCATAGCCCTCTCTGTGCCCCACGCTACAACTACCCTTGCAATCATACTCATTGCCACAACGAGCACTTCCCCAAGGGCTTACATGGTAGGACGACAGGGCGAGGGAATGGAGGTTTCAGGATAAACCGATGATAGCGGCGCACAACGTGACGCCGCCAGAGACAGCACATATTCGGCGCGCATCCCCTATATAAGATAATGAGAAGGCAACCAACGAAACGTACGCCACAGGTCGCGGTATGGCAGTCAGTCGCGAACACCAGAAGCACCCAATCGGTCATAGGGGGATCAGCCAATAAGATGCTGATCGCGTATCAATCGAACAAGCCGAAGTTACCCTAACCGAGGGAAGCGTGTAGCAAAAAGGATGGAACAGGATACATCCTGCATCGCTATGCGCGGTCATTCGAGGCCGATGCGGTCCTAATAGCCTTGAATAAGTCGTTCTACCAGCGGTTCGGGGAAATGCGCTTCACGCATTTTGCGTACGGTCAACTCCCACCAGTAGGGCACTCGGCGAAAGGCAAAGCCCAGATCCGTATCGTACATCACATATGCGGCGCGGGCATCGCCATCACGTGGTTGACCGACGCTCCCAGGATTGATGATGGCGCGGAACCCTTCAGGAGGCTGCCACCAACCTTCAGGCATCGCCCGAATCGTATGGCATCGTGGCATCGTATTCAAGACTTCTAACTCGGCGGTCGTCGCCACAATGCCTTCTTCGTCGGATCCATACTCCATGATGTATTGCTCGCGCGCTTTCAGCGCCGGGAGTCGGGGTCGAGCATAGCGTCGTGCCTCTTGCAGGAAGATGACGGGAAGATGGGTGTGGCCAACGACACAGTAACGCGTCGGAAAAGAGATAAAGCTGAGTGCTGCGGCTTCGGGTGTCAAAAGATATTCCCAGATGGGCACGACCGGACTCCCATGAACCAGCGTCGAATCTTCAGGCATGGGGACGGTAGTGCGATCCGGCAAAGAACGCAGATATTCTAATTCATCGGCGAGCAATTGCTCACGGGTCCAGAGCAGGGAATCGCGCGCCATATCACTGAACTCTTT
Source organism: Ktedonobacteria bacterium (assembly GCA_027459705.1). Taxonomy (GTDB): domain Bacteria; phylum Chloroflexota; class Ktedonobacteria; order Ktedonobacterales; family JACDGC01; genus DAIDHM01. Next base: position 39,456 of record DAIDHM010000200.1, read on the forward strand.
GAGTTCCGCCAGGCCGGACGCACCCCAGTCATGGTTACCCGCAACACAGAGTTCTGCCGCCTGGCGCACGGTACGCACGCAGGCGCTCGGGTCGGGACCATATCCGACAATATCCCCCAGGCACCAAAGAGCGTCGAGCTTGACGCCATCCGCGACACAGGTTTCATCGATATCGTCTATTACGGCCTGCAGCGCTTCATAATTCCCGTGTATATCGCTCAAAATCGCGTAACGCAATCCGCACTCCCTTCCCTGTCGCCACAAACCACAAGCTACGCCCTCTAGCCAAATATCTGACGACATTTCAGGCGGAAAAATCTCGCCATGAACAGCTGAGGGCAGAATAGATCCATGCTATTGTACCATGCGGGCCAGGAATCGTACAATCCATTGACTGTATTGCCGGTTTGACGCCATTGATATAAATCGGAAAAATCCCAGGAAACACCAATATGTTGGCCAAACTGCGTAGGCGTGTGTGGAATGACTTGATTCTCGCGAGGAAACATGGTACCATTTTCTTCTGGGAGGACTGATTTCCCAGCGAGAGTAGGCGCTCACCTGCTCATTCTGTGTATGCAGAGAAAGGTGTGGCGAAAAAACACATGCGTGCCACTTATACCTATGAAAGCATCCTGCGCGCCGTTGGGCGGGTGCTGGATCAGAGTGGCGTCGAGGGCGTTGCCCTGCGCGAAACCGAGACCGGTATTGTTCTTGATGGTACTTACCATGATGGCAAGACCCAGGTTCGCATGACGTTCGATCTGGCGGACCTCTGTGATCTCATTGAACGCGCCGAAGGTAATGTTGAAGAACTGTTCGAAACCGCGCAGACTTCCGCTTCAACGGAGACGCTGCATAACTTCCTGTTGCGCCATCAAATGGTGGCGGCGCTCTAAGCTCGGTTCTCACAATCCCTCGTACATCGTGCCGTAAGCGAAGGCCCCTCGGGGCCTTTCTTTTTGTCCAGTTTTCCGCGATTGCTCCCGCGTTCCAAGCCTTCGTGTTCACCTCGCCCTATAGAGCAACCACATTCCTGGAGCTTCTTTCTGATCTGGGCCAGAATTTTTACCACGCAAAATAAGCCCGCGTCACCCGGGCCGTGGCAGACAGCAAGAATGGTTAGTTGGCTGGTTGTATCGCAAGCATGGGCGTTGCAAGGGATATGTCATCGCACTCGCAGCCATCCATCAGCCATTGCGTCCCAAAATACCGCATCGCATCAATCACTTCGACCAGGGCCCGCCCCTTCGCCGTGAGCGAATATTCCACTCGTGGCGGGACCTCGCCATATGTTTTGCGACTGACTATCCCCTCGCTCTCCAAGGCATGCAGTCGATCAGAGAGCGTTTTGGGGCTGATCCCCTGCAATGACCGTTCGAGTTGACAGAAACGGAGCGGGGCATCTGTAAGATCACGAATGATCAGCAATGTCCACTTGCCACTGACTATCTCTGCCGTCCGCGCGACAGGGCAGGTAAGACTCTGTGTAAGTATAGTATCGTGTGCCATGATTGCATTCCTCTGGGGCATATTGCCCGTGTACCTCATCGTACATCGACCAGCATAATTATAGTATAGCAGGGTTATGCCACAGCGCCAAACGTCCCGATCAAGCGTCGTGTACCCGTCCCACTTCCATTCCCTCCGGGAACAGCATTTTCCCTCGCGGATCGTGCGCGATGTGATTGCTGGATATTGTGCTAGGGCTAGAATGTGCCGTATGGTAGGTGTGAAGGATGTTGCCTCATGGATATGTGGCCAGCTGTGTCATGTGTTATGGTTGAGTTAAGAAATGGGGGATGCGTCGATGGCGCATACACACTCCACTCCGCGTATTCAATGGGTAGGCTCTTTGCCCCAACATTCGGGGGGTGCCAGTGCACTGGCCTGGTCGCCTGACGGCAAGATATTGGCGACAGCTGACGAGCGCGGTGTCCATCTCTGGGATGCCACACAAGGTACCATTATTACGGACCTCACTACCGCGCAAGCCCACCCCATCACAGCAATGTCCTGGTCACCGGATGGCGGCACACTGGTGGGGGCCGGTGGTAGCCATGTCTGGCTCTGGAACCACAATGAACAATACGTCATTGCGATGCCTGGCGATTGGGCAACGAGTATCTGCTGGTCGCCCGATGGGCATCTTCTGGCAACCGGGAGCAATCAGGTGGATGCCCATGCAATTATGCTCTGGGAGAAGTCTTCGCGACGGCTCGTCGGGAGATTTCAGGGGACCGATGGGCAAATTGCCAGCCTGGCCTGGTCACCGGATGGTCAAATGATCGGCGCCGCGACCGATGACGGTTTGATCCGTGTCTGGTCGATCCAGGAACTCCAGCCGCTGATGCGACTGCATGGCCATACCGATAGCGCCTGGTGTGTCGCCTGGGCTCCCGCCGGTCGATTGTTAGCTTCTGGCAGTTTGGATGGCACGATCCGCATCTGGGATATCGCGGCGCGTATGCAATGGCGTGTTCTCGCTGGCCATACGGCCTGGGTGTACGCGCTCGCCTGGTCCACAAAAGCATCCTACCTCATCTCTGGTAGTGGCGATCCGCAACGGGGCGACCGTTCAATCCGCCTCTGGGATCCGCTCACAGGACGCGAAATCGCTGTGATCAAGGATGCTCACGAAGATATCGTCCATGCGCTTGCCTGGGATCCGCTCCGACCGCGTTTTGCCAGTGCGTCTGCTGATGGGCGTGTCTCGCTCTGGGGTATTCAAAACTGATCGATTGTCTCCACGCGATGCCTTGATCGGGTATGATACACTGGCGTGGAATCGAAGTATTGTTGTCGCCATGCAGAGCGGAACACAATCGAGGAAACACCGCCTGACGCGAGAGGAGTTGCCCGTGTCTATCTTTACCCTACTCGCCATTATTCTGGGAGTACTGGCCGGTGTCATCAATCTGGGCATCGGCATCTTAAACCGCGATGTCGTCGCGGTTATGATACTACGGGTCGCCGCCGCGATCGTCAGTTTCGCCGCGCCTGTCGTCATCCTTGTCATGCATTCCCAGGGTTTGCGGATTGTACCAACTGGCTGGCACTCGACCGTCTACCTGACTCTGGCACTGGCGATCTTTGTTGGTATCACGCTCATGATGCCGGCCACGCTACAGCGCACTCTCATGCCCGCGCAGACATCGACCCCTCCCACTCCACGCGTGACGTCCAAGTTGTCTGGGGAGCCGGGCGTACGCATGGGCAATCAAAATGACGAATGGGTAAACTGAGCACGAATTCACGCGCCTGTTGCGCGAGGGGCGCTACATGATTATTCCGCACGAGCTGCTGAGCATCATTGGACGACGACGTTTCATCGCTGAAGTTCGCACTGAGAGCGCGCGCCAGGGACTGGCGACGATTGACGCGCTGGCGCGCGGCGGAATCTCTGTCTTCGAAATATCGCTGGCGATTCCGGGCGCCGAGGAACTGTTACGGCATTATTCGGGCAACCCCGCCATCTTCGTCGGGGCCGGTGGCATACTGGATGCCCGCCAGGCCCATGAAGCGGGCCGCGCTGGCGCGGCATTCATCGTCGCGCCAATCGTTGCGCCTGAACTGATTCCGATCTGCGCTCAATATCAGATTGCCTGTATTCTGAGCGCGTTGACCCCCACCGAGATTATCGCCGCTCAACGCGCGGGAGCAGACCTCGTGAATGTGTTCCCGATCAGTTCCGTCGGTGGAAGTAACTATCTGCGGTCGCTGTTCAGACATTTCACTGCGTTGAACCTGATGGTTTCAGGTGGGATTGGTCTGGATAACGTCGGGGAATTCTTGCAACTCCCCGTACGCGCATTAGGAATCAGCAGCGCACTGACTCCATATGAGGTCATTATGCGCGGCGATTGGAATATGCTCACCCACCTTGCTCGTCAGTTTATACTGGCAACGCAGGGCGACGATGCTTCAGCGAGTCAGCATGTCCCAAGCGCGCTTCCGCCGCACGCTCCGATACTCGATACGATGCGGTCCCCAACTTATGCTACGCCACTTTCTGACCATCCCGATTTCGGATATCCGGCAATCCCCATCGTGCCGCCACCGGGATCACCCAATCCTATGCGCCCCCAAACAGGCGCGAGCCAGCCACCTTACTCACCCGTGCCTGCCGCCGGAATATCGCAACCCGGCCAACCACTCTCAGCTTATGCACCGGGGACGGCACAGCCAGGCCAACCGCTTTCAGCTTATGCACCGGGGACGGCACAGCCGGGCCAACCGCTTTCAGCCTATGCGCCGCCGCCCTCTAATATCCCTGGATACCAGAGCTCGTCGCCGATCGTGGATCCGCCTACGCCGCCATCTGGGGAGCCATCCGCTCAATCAGAGACATTCAAACCATGGGACTCAAAGCCAGCAGGCGAAGACTGGATCAATTGAGGCCGCCGTCAGATACCAATAAGACCCTTGCGCCTGTGTGTCACAAGCTGCAACAACAAACCGATCAGCAAGACCGCCATTCCTCCCCACCAAAGGAAAAAACCACGATTGGTGAACTTCACATTCGCCGGGGTGAGGTGTGGAATGACATGCAATTGGGTCAGGATCTCGAACCCTCCGATACCCGCTGCCAGGAACAAGGGGATGAGAAATAAACCCAGACAACCAATCAGTGCGAGGCAACCCATCCGTTTATTCAAAAGTACCAGGAGACCCCCCAGCACTGCGAGAACTCCCACTGTGTAAGTGCCTATACGTGTCGCGAGTGCTGAGAGCGTGATATTGTGTCCCTGACCATCGATTCCCCATGGCTGAGAAAGCGCCAAGAGCATCGCTACGATACCCACTGCCAGGACAATGTGTTCGATCGGCAAACTCCAGCCAAACGCGTGGCGATGTTCCGCGCGACGCGCAGGCTGACGCGAGCGCTCATATGCAGGCGGCGGCTCTGGCACCTGCCAGGTTGGCGGACGTATCCTTTGGCCGGGGACGACTTGAGGACGTGTGGCATCCTCGACATCGTAGGGCCGATCATAGCCACGCTGATAAGGGTCAATTGGTGGAGGCCCATACCCAGGCGCAGGATCATTTCTTGGCGCGCCATAGGGCGGTGGCCCATACCCCGGCGCAGGATCGAGAGGTGGTAATCCACCGTAACCAGCACCGCCAGACGGGTCAGGACCAGGCGGGGGATACCGGGGATCGTAGGCTGGTCGTGTCCAAGGTGACGTAGCGGGATCGGACCAGGGATCGGGCTGTCCAGGCCATCGTGGATCTTGAGACATGACGCCACCTGTATCCTTTCGTGGAAAGATCGCTCCTCAGGACCATCATACAGGTGGACATCTCATCGGTCAAGAGACGACCAAGGTGGCGCTTTAACCGTCGCCACGCAGCCGTGTATGGCGTACATGGCGATTGATGAAGGTAATGACATCGTCGATATCAAATGGTTTGGCCAGGAATGGCACACCTTCCATTCCGGGGAGACGGGTACGGCGGCTACTCATCAAAGCAAATGGAATTGTGCCCAGGTACGGATCGTCCTTCAATTGGTGGCGTAGCGAGACACCATCCATGATGGGCATGTAATAATCCGTCAAAATGAGATCAGGGTCATGGCGAGCAGCTAATCGATAGGCCATGGCCGCATCCATAGCAACCAGAACCTGAAATCCGGCGTCTTCCAATAACTCTTTCAGCAAGTCGCCAATATACATATCATCGTCGACGATCAGGATCATAGGTCGGTGCTGGCTCAATTGGTGTCCAGGAGTGTATCCCGGTGCCGGAGACCGCATCATGAACGGCGGCATGATGGCATCAACATCGGTTTCGTCTTGATGCGCTAAGATCGAGACATAAGGTGTATTGGTGTGGTATGTCATCGTGCCTGCTCCTAACATGAAATCCATTTCCAAACTCTACGCATGTCACAGGCCGATGTGATCGCTCAACCGTGAAGTATGCCTGAGAGTTGGGTAAGACAAGACGATACAAAAGATACCTTAACCAGGAAGTGGCTGACAGGCCCCTATCCGTCGAAGCGCCAGGTGTGTGGATGCGTGCGAGATGGGGGAAATTGTTGTCCCAGGCTGTGTTGCATCTCTCACGTATCTGTCAGTTGTTTGAACTATAACACACATTCGAGCATCGTGCCATTGTCGCTCGGGCGCGCCTGAGAACTAGGATAAAAGTCTGGAAGACTAGCTGCTGGAGAAGAACATATGTACAATTATAGTAGATGTTCGCTTGCACGAGGAGGAGTTACCATAATGACCAGCCAGAGGATGTTGACCATGCTGCCCGCGACCGCCTTGAATCCGCCGGGCCGGGCGTTTCTTGAAGATCTGCTGGCCCAGAGTGTGGGGTGGCATGTTGCCTTTGAACAGATTGGCGGCGAGTGGTTCATGGTGGAGAGTGGTAACGATGGCGGAGCGACGCTGACTCCGATCGAGGTTTTTAATCTGGAAGAAGACTCACTCTTTTAATGTGGTGAGTCCCATGCATATGACGCCCTGGAACGTGGATCGTACGATGTGCGAGAGATCGAAGTTCAGGGGGTCGCATGCGCGCAGAGATCATTGATGATGCGGCGACGTGGGATAATCTGGTCGCCATGTTGCCGGGCGCCCATCCATTACAGACGTGGGGATGGGGTGAAGTGAAACGAGCTACGGGATGGGATGCACGGCGGGTCGCGTTAATGGATGGTGCGACCCCCCGTGCGGCAGCGCAGGTGCTCACACGCCGTGTTCCACGCCTCCCATTCTCCATGCTCTACATTCCACGCGGACCATTACTAGATCCGCTTGATCAACCAGCACTGCAGGCTTTGGTAGAAAGCCTCAGGCCCTATAGTCGCCAGCAAAATGCAATTTTCCTCAAGGTCGACCCGCCCTGGCCAGCGGGCACTCCGACCATATTACCCAGCGCGGGGTTCGCTCCCAGTGCTGAGACCGTCCAGGTAACCGATACCTATACCATCGATCTCACGCGGTCAGAAGATGCGATCCTCGCGGCGATGCGCCCCAAAACACGCCAATATATTCGCAAGGCCGAACGCGAAGGCACGGTGATCGTGCGTGACCTGACCGGATCGTGGCTCGACTCCTGCTATCACATCTATCAAGAAACGTCGCGGCGCGCCCACTTCGGATTGCATCCACGCGACTACTACGATACGATTTTTCAGCGCTATCCAGCTGACCGACAGTATCTCTATGTCGCACTTCGCGAAGATATTCCTCTGTCGTTCCTCTGGATCGCTTGCTACGGTCAGTTCGCTATCGAGTTATATGGCGGGGTGAGCGATGTGGGACAGGACTACAAATCAAATTATCTGCTGAAATGGCAGGCAATCCAGGCGATGCGCGCCGCGGGTTATACCATCTATGACCTGAATGGGCGTGTCACCGAAGGCATCAGCCAGTTCAAAGAAGGATTCGGTCCCACCGATACCGCCTGGATCGGGCCTTATGACCTTGTGTATCATCCCATCCTCTATCATGGTTACACCCGCGCGCTCCCGCTGGCACGCAAATGGTTGGCGCGCGGCGAGGTGGAATCGGCTGTGCCAGATACTCAGCGATCAAACAATGTTTGAGTTTGAGCATGTCGCCAGATGACATAGGAAGTTCCGGTAGAGAACTCCACCGGGCTTACCTGCACAATGAAGGAAAGGGAAGAAACTCAGTGGAAGATAATCTGCTCTACCCGTTGAAGGGCGCGCATAGCCCTCCTAACTCGACTGTTTTTGCGCCTTTGGGAGACGTACCTCCGCTTCGCGAATTGCAGCGACATCCCTCGGATCCATTTGTCGTCATGGCGGCGTTTCCACCGAATGGCCAGCAGGCGGCAATCTGGCATCTGCAGACGGGGCAATTGGTCGCAGCGCCGATTGGCGCCATCGCACTGGCGTGGCTGCCAGATGGCGCACGCCTAGCAATGATCCGTGCCGCAGAAGACGGCTCAACGCGCTGCGAGGTCGTCACCTGGCCAGACCTCCATAGCATCGCCCAGTGCCCTCTCGCCCTCGCCCCAGGACAACCCGTAGACCTCGTGATTTCGCCACGCGGCGACCTCGCGGCCTGCACCTGGATGGATGAAGGGAGCGCTGGTGTCGAATTCCTGACTATCACGGAGGATGCGGTGACGCAGATTGACGATGCTGGCTATGAGGTCTCTACAGATGTCATCACGCGGTCTGTCTTCAGTCCCAGTGGACGATATATGGCGTTCGGCGCCCAGGATCGCGTTGTGTGGTGGGCAGATGCGTATGACCAACCCGCCGTGGGCGGCGAATATGAGATAGGTTGGATCACCATTCTGGATTGGCAAGAACACGAGTTTCGTTCCGTCGTGCTGGACGAAGTGGTCGCCAATGGCTGGCTCCCTGATCCCGAAAGTGAGACCGTCATGCTCGCAGATCCCATTTTTATCGACGAAGATCATCTGCAGGTTTCATTGCCAACTGGTTCGGCGCGGACCTTCTCACCACGACCGCAATGAGGCTGTGACACCATCTCGACCCGGACCAGCGGCACGGCAAGATAACTGCTGGCCAGGGTCGATGTCAGCATGAGCCGCACGCAAAACAGTGTTCTCTCATAGAGGCTCTATAGGGCAGAGAGCATTCTCTCATGGCCTACTGCTACCGATCGTCGCGCCATGGCAGCCAATTCACTGACTGTACCCGAAACGCTGCGGGTCATACGCGAACGCCTTCGCACACTGCGCGCAGCAGAAGAAAACCGTCCGCATTTCGCTGGCGTGCAACGGACTCGCCATCGTATTCAGTGCTGTACGTGTATCAATCAACATCGAGCAGACGGGATCGCTAGCCATATATTGTTGCGCCACGTCTCGCGGTGGATGGTCTGTCTGGAAAAGCGCACGCTTTGCATCAATAACTTCTTGCATCAACTGTCCTCCTCAATGCTCAACTTGTGTCATCCTCCCCCAGTATACAGGCTTCCACGCAAGCGCCATGCCTATTGCCACGTCGCTTGACACGACAGCCTCGCGGTTAACGCACATCTGCTCTAGAATCGCCTCAAGACTCGACCAGATATCTCCTCCGCCGTTTCTCCCACGATATTTGGAGTGGATCGCTACTTTGGAATAAGAGCCAATCGTCGCTCGAGTCCGGCAGATCTGGTTTTCGCGACCGCTCTGCCACACACTTGATCATGAAGTCCGCCAGTTCCATGGGGCAAAGATCGCTGCGGCGTATGCCCTGGATCGTGGGGCTTCATCACGATGCTGATTAAAAAACATCTGGGTGTCGGGAGAAAGACACCTGTTTTGCACTGATTCCAGTTGATCCAGCCGTACGACCAGTAGATATTCGGATGGAGAGGACTGAGCAGGTTCGAGCAGGTTCCCCGATATCCCTCACCGCTGATGGAGGACACGATGGAGTTGGAACGAGATGGCTGGAGTGCGCGTATCACGGCGCGAGGACAGAAGCGCCAGCTTGATCGCGAGCGACAGACGGAACATGCTCAGCCTGAGGCGAGGTTAGCCTTGCGCGACCACCAGCAACTCCAAGCGGAATATGCACGAGCTCAGGCGCGCGCGGAACAACAGGAGGCCCAGGCTCAGGCCCTGTATGCATTCAGTCAATCATTCTCTGTGACGCAAGACCTGGATGATCTCCGCCAGGGAATCGTTGATGCGTTGTACGACGCCCTCCGTGCCGACACGACCAGCCTCTTCCGCCAGGAAGATGATGGACGGTTACGCATGGTGGCCCAGCGAAACATCGACATCACGCGAGCACGCATTGTCTTTGGCCCAGACGAAGGCCTGATTGCGCTGGCGATGCGGGAAGAACGCGTCGTCCACGTGCCAGATACCGCCGCCAACGCCCATTATCTGGCGACGGGCTACGACCGGCCACGATCGCTGCTAGCGATTCCAGCCTATCCACAGGCTGGGCCGAGCTATGCCATCTGCATCGTGCGACGGCGTATCTCCGCCTTCACAGATGACGAAGTGCAATTTGCCACGATCATGGCCAATGTCGCTGCGCAGGCCCTTGGCAACGCCGATCTGTACCACCAGATGCAACGCATGGCAAACGAGCAAGGCATACTGCATACGATCGCCCAGTCTGCCAGCTTCAGCGATGGGGTGACGGGGTTCATCGGCCGTACCCTTCCAGATTTGCGGGCGGCGCTCCAAGCATCTGGCTGTGTCGTCGCTTTTCTTCATGGTCGTTTTACCGAGGGTAATCCGCCTGAACCCCAGATTGACGGTGCTTTGAGTCCATTTGGCAAGACCAGGCTCACCACCTTTATGGCGGAACTGTCCGAACAGCCCGCGGCAGCTTCAGTGGCCCTGCGTTGCATCGCCAGCCCGGAAGGAGCGCGGATGATCCTGGCGCCGATTGTCGTACGGGGCGAGGGAATGGCCATCGTCGGCTGGGAGTTTCCGCGCCCACAGCCCGGTGAGTCGTCCTCGCCGCTGGAGGATGATCCCGCGGCGCTGCAATGGTCAGACACCACACCGCTGCCGATGGGTGACCATAGCGTGCCTCCTGTACCGCTACAACCTGATGAAGCCGCCTTCATCGCCAACGTCGCCCAGCATCTGGCGCTGGGGATCGAGAACCTGCACCTTCGCGCGCGAGATCTGAGCGTGCTGGGTCGGCTCCACGCGCTGCCAGCCTCACGCCCCCACCTCGATCAACTGCAACGCGACATCGTACGTGAAGTCGAACGAGCCTTCGCTCCGACCAGCGTGGCATTAGTCATGCGCGACTCACGTGATGGCACACCGCGCCTGGCGGCGGCGACCCCCGATGCTCCGCGGACGTGGCTTCAGGCCGCGCTGGCGTTGGCGGAAGGCGCGCGTGACCGACCATTCTTGCAGCGGCGCAATGTCGTGCTGGCGGCGCTGGTGGCCGATGAGCGACTTGAACCAGGTGATCACTTCCACACTAGCGCTAGCCTGACTACGAATATCGGGGAGCGCCCCAATACGGATGTGACCGATGACACAACCGTGGATACGCTTCCCATTCTGGGTTGGTTGGTCATGCGCATTCCTGGTAATACGCGACTGGCAGCTGACCGCGTCATGCTCTTCACCTCACTGGCAGCAGCGGCGGCACTGGTACTCCACAATGCGCGGCTCCATCTGATGACGCGTGAGGCCGTGGTGGACCGCGAACGCCAGCGCATCGCCCGCGAGATTCACGACGGTGTCGCGCAGAATCTCGCGCATTTGATGTTGCGGCTGGAGCTGATCGCTCGCCTCATCCCCACGAATCCAGACCGCGCCGCCGTGGAGGCCCTGGCATCGCGCGAGGTACTCTTCGCCAGCCTCAACGACCTGCGGCAATCGATCGCGGCGATGGCGCCCGCGCAACTCGATCGCCTGGGCTTCACTGGTGCGGTACGGGCGATTCAAGATGATATCGCCACCAACACGCCCGATCTCGCCGTCCATTTCACCGCATGTCCTGATGATGCCATCCCACCTGAACTGCGGGCCCCGGCCTATCGTATCGTGCAGGAAGCCCTGACCAACATCCGTAAACACGCGCAAGCGCATCACGCCTGGGTCAGTGTTGAGATTGCCAAAGGGCCAGTGTTGCGCATCATCGTGCGCGATGACGGTCAGGGATTTGATCCCACTGCCACAACTACCGGACATTTTGGCCTTTCCGGTATGCGCGAACGCGCCATCGAGAGCGGCGGCGAGCTCGCCATCGCCTCGGTGCCTGGCCAGGGGACAATCATCACGGTCACCTTGCCCTTTTGAGCATCACCCCCCTATCACGCACTGTAAGTGGGGAGGCTCGCAACGGTTTTCGCGCCAAAAATACAGACGGTCTGCTACAAATACTCGCCATCGCGCGTCGGGTTCGGACAATACTATAGCAGGGATGAAAACATTCCTTCTGTAGTCCCTTCGCGGGTCGGTCGCAACCCAACCCGCGAAGACGTGGCCCACAGGCCTTCAGGCACGATTGTATTCGCCCGCGCTCCCCCGACGCGCGCCCTGCCTGATGACCCGCGTACTCTCCACGTTTGCCGCGCATCCTACCCAATCCGGCCTTAACCGCGCCATGTGATCGCGCCAGTCGCTGCAGCATCGTAATGCTAGCGGATCTCTACATGACGTCCGGCCATCGCGCGGCGCGATACACTATTCTCATAGCTTGCCGATCCGCACGGCTAAACGCTGACACGCGATCCAGCCATCCGCATGTACAATATTCTATGTATGTTCAGGCGAGTAGGGCAGTACCTCTACGCCAATAGTTCACCCATGCGACATTCGCGCGTTCGACACACGCGAGCGAGAAAGGCCAGTCTACCATGCGGACCGACAAGTCTCAGCAACTCTACGCCGCGGCGCGGCGCGTTATCCCTGGCGGAGTCAATAGTCCTGTCCGCGCATTTCGCGCCGTCGGCGGCAACCCGCTCTTCATCGCGCGTGGCGCGGGTTCACACCTCTGGGACGTTGACGGCAATGAGTTTATCGACTATGTCCTTTCGTGGGGACCGCTGATTCTGGGACATACTCACCCCGACATCCTGGCGGCGATCAGCGCAGCGGCAGCCGACGGCACGAGCTTTGGCGCGCCGACTGTCCGCGAGACGGAATTGGCGGAGCTGGTCTGCCAGATGGTGCCGAGCATCGAACGCGTGCGCTTCGTCAACTCCGGCACGGAGGCTGTGATGAGCGCTATTCGACTGGCGCGCGGCTACACGAATCGCGAACTGGTCATCAAATTCGCAGGGTGCTATCACGGCCATATGGATGGACTGCTGGCGCGCGCTGGCTCCGGTGTGGCAACGCTGGGGTTGCCTGATTCGCCGGGGGTACCGCAAGCGGCAGCGCGAGCGACACTCCTCGCGCCGTATAACGATCTGGCAGCGGTCCGCGCGATCTTCGCGCAATATCCGGAAGAGATCGCCACCGTGATCGTCGAGCCGATCGCGGGCAACATGGGCTTCGTTTTGCCACAACCAGGATTTCTGGAAGGCTTGCGCGACCTCACACGCCAGTACGGCGCGCTCTTGATCTTCGACGAGGTGATGACCGGTTTTCGGGTCGCGCCAGGCGGGGCACAGGAGCTCTTCGGCGTGACGCCAGACCTGACGACACTGGGCAAAGTCATCGGCGGCGGTCTACCCGTGGGCGCCTATGGTGGGCGGGGCGAGATCATGGACCAGATCGCGCCCAGCGGTCCGATCTACCAGGCCGGAACGCTCTCGGGCAATCCGCTGGCAATGGCGGCGGGCATCGCGACGTTGCGCGCCCTGCGCCAGCCCGGTATCTATGATCGACTCAGCGCGCTGACGGCGCGGTTGGTGATGGGGATGCAAGAAGCAGCGCGGGCGGCTGAGATCCCGCTGGTCGCGGCAGCGGCGGGCGGAATGTGGGGATTCTTCTTCCATGAAGGGCCAGTGACGGATTACGCCAGCGCTGGCGCAGCCGATACCGCGCGCTTCGGACGCTTCTTCCACGCCATGCTGGAGCGCGGCGTCTACCTGGCCCCTTCGCAGTTCGAAGCCGCTTTTGTCGCATTGGCGCATAGCGACGAAGATATCACCCAGACGCTCGCCGCCATGCGCGACGCTCTTGGCGCGACTGCGGTGGAATCCGCATACGTTTAAAAAGCAGATATTACCAGGGCAATGAGCCTATATCGCCAATCAATCGCTTGACGCTGCCCACTGGCGAACCACGCTGTGTATGCGCTACAATACCATGGACTATGCCGTCCCGTCGGAAGCATCGCCAACACTATCTGATAGAGCGAGGGGACGCACGCGAAGGAAGTGACCCAGCATGACACGCGTGGTAATCGCCATGAGCGGCGGTGTGGATAGTTCCGTGGCAGCGGCCTTGCTGAAGCAGCAAGGCTATGATGTCGTTGGCATTATGTTACGACTCTGGTCAGAGCCGGTGCCAGAAGATGCCGATGAGGTTGTGCGCGTCGCGGAGAACAAGTGTTGCTCATTGGAATCGGTCTATGACGCGCGGCGCGTAGCGCAGAAGCTGGACATTCCCTTCTACCTCATCAATGTCGAAGATCAGTTCCGCCAGACCGTGGTGGATTTCTTCTACGACGAATACGAGGCCGGGCGGACACCCAATCCCTGCCTGCGCTGCAACCGGTCGATCCGCTTCACCACCCTGTTGGAGCGCGCACTGGGATTGGGGGCCGAGTATCTGGCGACGGGACACTACGTGCGCGTCGATGATGACCCCGCCACGGGGTTACGGCGATTGCGGCGCGGGGTGGATCGCGCCAAAGACCAATCATATGTCCTGCACGTGCTGCAACAGGAGCAACTCCGGCATGCGATGTTTCCCTTGGGCGAGTTGACCAAGCCGGAGGTACGCGCGCTGGCGGCGGAATTTGGCCTGGAAGTGGCACAGAAGGCGGAGAGCCAGGAGATCTGCTTTGTCGCCGACAATGACTATCGCGGCTTCCTGCGGCGCTATGCGGCCAAGCGCGGTGAAGTGCCCGCGGGAATGGTGCGCGGCCCGATCCTGACGCTCGATGGCGTGCGGTTAGGTGAGCATCAGGGATTGGCGAACTACACGATTGGCCAGCGCAAGGGATTGGGAATCTCGACACTGGAACCAGTGCATGTCGTCAAAATGGATCGCGCGCAGAACGCGCTGATCGTCGGCCCCGCCAGCGCACTGGAGCGGATGAGTTGCACGGTACGCGAAGTGACCTATCCGCGCGGCATCATTCCCACCGCGCCATTTCCGGCGGCCGTGCGCATCCGCTACAAAGCGGCAGAGATCCCCGCGCTCGTCACCCCCCTCTCTGATAGAGAGGTACGGATCGACTTCGAGTCTCCAGTCCGTTCGACCACACCGGGACAGGCGGCGGTCTTCTATGGTGGCGCAACTGGTGACGAGGTTTTAGGAGGCGGTATCATTTTCAACGAGAATTGATAGGAGCGATCTGTAAGGGTACCCCGGTCTAGGGCTGTGTAGCTTGAGTGGTACCAAGGAAACGTGCGAGGATATGTGACGGCTCCTCCAGCGTTTCCCGGCGCAACGAATAATAGCTCAGATGATCGCGCATATGCACGGTCACCAGACCCGCCGCTCGTAGCCGGATCATATGGTGGCGGGTCGTCGCCTTCGTCAATTTCAGATGTTCCGATAGCTCGGTCAAATACATCTGGCGGTCCGCGAGATGGCGCAAGATACGAAGCCGCGTATCATCTGCCAGCGCCTCGAAGAGTCGCACCATCTCGCGTCGACTATTGGCTTCTTGTTCAGCGGCAGTCTTCGCCGATTCAAGGATCGGATAGCAATAAGTCAGCGTGTCATCCACGGTGAAACTGAAGACGATGGGCATAATCATGACACTCGGCGCCAGAATGATCCGCGTGACGTGGGCAGGCATCTCAAAAGCAATGCCATGAATGACTTCGGTAAAAATCTGCGCTGGCGGCAGCAACATTTGTCGTTTCTTCTGGAACTCCACCTCGCGGCGCAGTGAGGGCATGATGCGCTCCGCTTCAGCCGCGAAGAAACCTTCGTACCATTGGCGCAGCATACCGACGAAGATGAGCCGTTCCCCTTCGGGATCTTCCAGAAGGCGTCGTACAGCGAGGCGTTCGATAGGGGGATAGCGCCTGATGAAAGCGGCGATGCGTGGCATGACCTCGTCGCGACTTTCCGCATTCTTGTACTGTTGGATGATACTCCTGGCCACCTCGCGCCAGTCATCCCCCAATCCGTTACTCTCCATAATCGGGATCAAGACTTCTTCAACTGGGATGGTTTCCATCCAGGCTAAAGTCGCCAAAATATCTTGCGGATCCGGCGAGAGGTTGAATATGCCATAGATGTGGACCGCGTGCAATCCGCCACGTTCCTCCTCGCCAAAGTAAAACGAGAGGCGATCGACGAGGTCTGGCGAGCAGGCAGCGCGGGCCCGTTCGATCCATTGGGGATCGAGATCGGCTTCGGAATAAAATGATGCGTTAAACGCAATGTGCAGGCTCAAGATCATGTCGAAGAGAGGGCTCGCAATAAATGTCAGAGCGGGAGGATTCGGTCGGGGCAGGGGAAGTTCAACATGGCGGATGTGATTATTCCCCTCATCATCGTGTTTAGACATCGCAAGACTCCTCTCGTCGGGTCCCTCAAAATCGCATCGAGGTGGGAAACATGGAAAACAACCATGCCTTCAGGTGCAGGTCTGCGTGTCGCCTCAATGGGTATCAACCATTATGGTATGGGATTGGCCAGGTCGTCGTCAAGCAAGCAAGAAGATCAACCGATTTCACCCATACGAGTGGCGATCGTCGCGCGTATATGGTATGCTCTAGCGTGTCATATACGGAAATCATACGACAAAGGAGGTGGTGCAGTTGTCGGGACGTGGCGCGGTGAAAAATCGTATCAAGGCGCGCAACTTGCGCCGAGGACTTTTGGCACGACGAAAGCGCAACATCGGGCGCAAAATGCGACAGAAGCGGGGCGTATAGCCTCGAACGGCACAGGAGAGGGAGGTGACCAGCGTGGTCGCCTCCCTCTCATTTCATCACGCGCGCCACACTGTCTGATATAACCGCAACCAATTGCCACCCATGATTTGCCGTACGTGCTCCGGTGTGTAGCCCCTCGTCAACAATGCCTGTGTGACGTGCACGCATTCGGCGATCGAGGTGAAACCGACCAATGGAGGTGCATGCAAGAATGTCTCCAACATTTCTGGCGGCATGCCACGGAGGACGCGCAGGGCCACCTCACGTGGCATGTGTTCCATGAAATCCGGACCCAGACCAACTTGATCGATTCCGACCAAATTCACCAGTGTATCAATGATGGCAATATAATCGTCCAGGGTCGCATTGAAGTTGCCTGTGACCATCAAAGGAAATGCCACTGCACCAATGACGCCACCGCGCCATGCGGTAGAATCAGGGCGTATAGCGTCGTGCAGCACGTGCGCGGGGATGGATCAATCGCCCCCTCTCGTCGTTGGCGGCGCCAGCACCATAGGCAGATTCTGTTAAACTGAGTTACCCGGTGCTACGGTTTCTGGCCAAAGGCCACGTAGAAAGGTTGCACCGCGCGAGAACGGGCGAATTCCTCCGGCAAGCGCGCCAGGGCCGCGCTATATTCCTCAGCGGAGGCAATGCCTTGCGAGACCACCGGGCCTTGCATGCCGCCCATCAAGGAAAGGCCATTCGTCTGTAACATCAGCCCGACATGGCCACCATATGGCCCAATCGGTCCTGGAATCTCGCGGCTGACAACCCGGACTAAACCCGCCTCCGTGAGAAAGCCGCCGATGCGCTCGCCGAATTTTGGCTCAATGCCAAAGCGCTTGCTCATGGTGATGCCCCAGTCAATGATCTGGGTCAAGGCGGGACCACCATCGCGTGGCAAGCTACCCTCGGTGAGTTCGATCCACCCACCGCGGGTGGTCACGCGAGCTAACTCGCGAACCATACCCCCCCATTGCTGCGATGGGATCGCGCCAGCCAGGAACCGCATATGCACATACTCGAAATTATTGTCAGGGAACGGCAGTCCTTCCAGGATGTTCGCTTTGAGGAAAGTGTAGTTCTCGGGCAAGGAGGCGACACCTTCGCCCAGGATACCGGTCTGTTCGGCAGGAGGATCAGCGATATCGACGCCAACAACATTGGCATCCGGAAAGATGGTCGCCATTTCGATCGCCCAGCGACCTGTACCCGAGCCTACATCCAGGATACTCAGCGGTGACCGCAGGGGCGCCGCGTAAGGTGCCTTGAGCAGGTAGCGCAAAATATAGTGCTGAAAATCGAGGCGTCGTTGCTCCATGAGATCATTCGGCAGAAGATAAGGGATAGTGGCGATCCGCCGTCGACCACCAAGAGTGACATAGCGTTGTCGTGCCGGTGACTCGGCCTCCGCTGTCCGGGCTTGTTTGCGCCAGTTCCACCAGGGCATCAAGATACCTCCAGAAGGATGAGAGCAGCGGCCTGACGGGTAGCTCCGCACAGGCCGCTCCACAAGAAACCAAATGGTGTGCTCGCCTGCTCATGCTAACATATATGAGCAAGAGCAGGCAGAACCCCAGTGGATCTTCCCCTGGTCAGCCGCCATCACTCCTCGGCGGGTGCGCTCACCGCCCCGCTGGTTGGAGCGCTTTCCAGCGCGCGCGCCAGAATCTCGGCGATGTCCTCGACCTTGAAATCATCGCCTTTGCCCTTAGCGGTGATGCCATCCTCGAACATCGTGATGCAGAATGGGCAGGCCGCCGCCATGGCTGACGCGCCCGTATCCAGCGCTTCCTGTACGCGCGCGTGATTCACGCGCGTTCCCGTCTTCTCTTCCATCCAGACGCGCCCGCCGCCGCCGCCGCAACAAAAGCTATGGTTGCGATTACGGCCCATCTCGGTAACCCCGTTGCTGCTGATGACATTGAGGATCTTGCGCGGCTCATCATAGATATCGTTCCAGCGGCCGATATAGCATGGATCATGATATGTCATGGTCCGTGTATCGAAGCCCTCGGGCAACTTGAGCTTGCCGGTCATCATCAGCACGTTGATATATTGCGTATGATGGACGACATGATAGTCTCCGCCCAACTGCGTATACTCATTTTTGATAGAGTTAAAGCAGTGTGGGCAGGCCGTCACGATCGTCCGTCGGCGCGGCGGCCGCGCCACCGACGCCTCAACGTCTTCCCCGCTGGTCGCCGTCGCGACGCGGCGATTGAAGCCATAGCCATTGAGCACTTCGATATTTTGTTGCGCCAACGTCTGCCAGAGGTACTCATTGCCGATGCGGCGCGCCGGATCGCCCGTACAGCTCTCTTCCGGCCCCAGGATCGCGAAATCCACACCGGCCGCCTGCAATACTTTGACAAAGGCCGTCGCTACTTTGCGATTGCGCGCATCGAACGATCCCATACAACCGACCCAGTAGAGCACCGGCACATTGGGATCATCTGCCAGCAACTTGATGCCCAGGTCACGCGCCCAATCGGCGCGAGTATCATTGCGCATCTGCAGGGCGTTGTTATTGCGTTCCATGCTGGTGAAGAGGGGCGTCAATTCTTTGGGGAAGCGGCCTTCCTCTTCCATAACCAGGTGGCGGCGCATATCGGCGATCTTGGTCACATGATCGATATTGACCGGACAGACCTCGACGCACGCACCGCAGTTCGTGCAAGACCAGAGTGTCTCATCTTTGATGCGTCCGCCGACCAGCGGGATGACTCGACCCTGGTCCTCATCACCACTGGTATCAATGGTCTTGGCCAGCAGTCGACCGCCATCATCGAAAAGCTGCTCTTTGACGCCCAGGATGATCTCCTTGGGCCAGAGCGGTTTGCCGGTCGCCAGCGCCGGACAGACCGCATTGCAGCGGCCACATTCCGTGCAAGCGTAACCATCGAGCAATTGTTTCCAGGTGAAGTCCGTGATCTTGGAAGCTCCCACCGGTTCTTCGCGCTCGAAGCGCCCCTCGATATCTGGGATCAACGGCAGCGCGCCTTTTGGTTGCGCTTCGGACTTTTTGAGGAAGACATTGAAGGGAGTCGCCAACAAATGCAGATGCTTCGAGTAAGGAATGTAAATCAGGAACCCCAGTACGGTCAGGATATGTGACCACCAGAAGAGGCGATAGAGTGCCAGAGCCGCGCCCATGGGAATGCCCGTGAAAGGCGCCGAGAAGAAGCCAGCCAGTGGTGTATATTCTGCAGCGGACTGACTTGCGGCGAGATAACCGAATGTCTCGGTCCCTACCAACGTCACGACGACCATCAAGATCAACCCCAGGATGATCATGCCGTCTTTCCAATCATGCGACTGGCTCTTGAGTGCCATCGGCCGCAAGATCGCCCGGCGATAGGCGAAGACCAGCAGTGCGACGGTCACCAGCACAAGGAAGATATCCAGGACGACTCCATATTGGGGCGTCGCGATGACCGGCAAAGAGAAGCCCAGGCCATTGGCCCAGAGATTGAGCGCACCTAACTGAATGACGATGAAACCCCAGAACGTAAAAAAATGCGCCAGACCCGGGATAGGGTTGCGCAAAACACCACTCTGGCCCAGCACGCCGCGCAAGAAGAAGCCGATGCGCTCGGGCAGGTGATCCAGTCGGTTCTCTGGTCGACCCAGGCGCAGCAGGCGGATCAGGTGGCGGATGCGCAGGGCAAAGAACGTCCACGCGCCGACCAGAACCGCAGCAAAGACGACCGCCCCGAAGATGTTGCCCGTTGGCAGGACGGCAGGTGGGTGGAACCACATAACAGAACTCCTCATCCGGTGCTATGCGCGACAGTCCGCTATTCAGCGGCGGCCGATCCGGCCGCAATGGGCTGGATCGGCCGGAGCATACGAGCGGGGCAAAAATGGCGGACCCGGCGCGCTCATGGTCGAGGCAGTGCGCCTCAGTGGGTCTTGCGCGCCTCCACCAGGCGCGTCAATTCTGGCACGATCACCGTCAGATCGCCGACAATGCCGAGATCGCTAAACGTGAAGATCGGCGCGTCTTTGTCTTTATTGATGGCAATGATGGAGCGACTGGTCTGCATGCCTGCCTGGTGTTGGATGGCACCAGAGATGCCGCAGGCAATGTAGACCTCCGGCTTGACTGTGCGACCCGTCTGGCCGATATGGTGGCGATGCGGCAACCAGCCATCATCGGTCACCGGGCGCGAGGCGCCGACGACACCGCCCAACGCCTTGGCCAGTGCATCAATCATCGCGAAGTTTTCGGCGCTGCCAACGCCCCGACCACCTGAGACAATGATTGCGGCCTCTTCGACATTAGCGCGACTGGGCGGCGGTACGTACTGTGCATGGCCGCCTTCCGTGCTCATGTGGCCTTCGGCCGTGATGCCTTCGATGCCAAAGGGACCACTGACTTTCGCGCCCTGCGCGGGAGCCGCAGGCGCCGGGAGGGCTACTAACGTTGCAGTGGCATCGGATCGAGTAATCTGAAACGCGTTCTGACGGGCAAGGATCAGCTTCGTCCCCTCGCCAGCGAAGGCGACTGAGACATTCAACTGGCCACCGAAGGCAGGAACTACCATCGCCAACGCGCCATCGACAAACTCTGCCGCCGTCACGTTGTACTCGATGCCCAGCCCAAGGCGCGCCGCCAGGCGGCCAGCGATATCGCGACCCACGTTAGTGGCAGGGATCAAGACCGCAAGGGGTGCTTCCGCGCGGATCAATTCCGCTAGCGCGTCGGTCGCGGGCTGTGCCAGATAGGTATCGTAGACCGAATCATCGCTGTAGAGCACCTTGGCGACGCCGGTGCCTACGAGGGCAGTAGCGGCCGCCTGCGCGCCCGCGCCCAGCGCGATCGCCGTCGCGCGACCGCCACTGGCTTGCGCCAATTGGGCAGCTTTGCTCGCCAATTGTAGCGAGATGTTCTTCAGCTTCCCCTGCTCCAACTCCGCTACCGACCAAATATCGTTGCTCATGGTTGGCTCGCACCCCTTCTCAGATAATCTTCTGTTCGATCAAATAGTCGAGAATGCGTTGGGCGGCACCCTCATTGCCGACATGGATCTCTCGGCGGCGCTGAGTAGAGACCGCCTGGCTCCCTGTCACACGCTCACGCGCGGCGGCGGTGCCAACGGTGCCCGCGGCGATACCGAGGTCTGCCAGGGTCCACGTCTCAACGGGTTTCTTCTTGGCATTGACGATGCCTTTCATCGAAGGGTAGCGTGGACTATTATTGATACCTTTGGCAATACTCACCAGCGCGGGGAGCGGCGCTTCGGCGACGGTATAGCCCACCTCGGCCTGGCGCTGGATCTTGACCGTGGTCCCGGCAACCTCGAGCTTGGTGGCGAAGGAGAGGAGCGGAACTCCGAGGAATTCGGCGACGATGCTCGGCACGACCCCACCATACGCATCCGCCGAGGCCTGGCCAAAGAGCGCCATATCGTACCCAATCTTGGTGAGTGCCGCCGCCAGGACGCGCCCGGTGGCGACGGCATCCGAACCGGCCAGGGCCGGATCACTCACGACGACGCCGCGATCGACGCCCATTGCCAGCGCGCGGCGGACAGCGGTATCGGTCTGGGCGGGACTCATCGTCAGGACAATGACTTCACCACCATGTTGCTCGAATTGTCTGATGCCTTCTTCGATCGTGTATTCATCGAATGGATTCTGGATGGTCTCAGTGGGATTGCGGACAAGACGCTGGTCAGTTCCCAGGGATTTACTGACCTCAGTTGAAGGCGTCTCTTTCATGCACACGACGATTCTCAACGTCGAAACCTCCATCGCAAATGTCGGGGGAGAGGGAGGCGAGGGCGCGCGCCGATTTGCGCGGGGTATGGAACGCCCTTGTTCCCGGATCAGTCATTCATGTGCATTGTATGCAGAGCCGTATGGCAGTGTCAATGTTGCCAGTTGACAACATCCCAATCGCTGGCTAACAAGAATGCACTAACTGTGACGCTGCACAACGCACAACGCCACGGATGACCCATCCCACTTACTACTCATGTCCGCGACCGACCGATTGTCACGGCTGTGCCAACAGCGTCCAGGTAATATCAGGAGATCTGCCACGCGCGCCACATGCCAGGACCAGTGACATTGAGGAGAATGGATCACCAGCAGATTAGACGAATGTGCGACACTATACTGAGGAAACAACGTTCTATAGAGTTGCTGCGAATGCGGATGAGTGGTGTCCCATCGCAATGGGACCGCATCAATGACGAGGTCGACACGGCGTGGACTTCGTTGGGAACGTTTGGGAGAAAGGCAGACCATGACCACACTTGAGAATCGCCCCAAGACTGCATTGCTCGTCATCGATGTCCAGAACGGTGTCGTTGCGCAGGCGTATGGCCGCGATGCGGTCGTCGCGAACATCGCCGAACTGGTCGCGCAGGCGCGGCGCGAAGAAGTCCCGGTCATTTGGGTGCAGCATTTCGATGAAGAACTGGCGCGCGGTAGCGACGCCTGGCGCATCGTATCCGAGTTGACACCTGGTAAGGCTGAACCGGTCATCGAGAAACACTACGGCGATGCCTTCGAGGATACCACCCTCGAGACCGTGCTCGCTGGTCTGGGAGTCGGGAGACTGGTGGTCGTCGGCGCCCAGACCGACGCGTGCATCCGCTCGACCCTTCACGGCGCATTCGCCCGAGGCTATGACGCGACACTTGTCAAAGACGCCCATACGACTGATGACCAATCCAAATGGGGTGCGCCTCCTCCAGAACAGGTGATCGCGCATACGAACCTGTATTGGACGTACCAGACAGCGCCAGGACGCACGGCCGGAACAGTATCGACCAAGGAGGTCGATTTCGGCGGCCACCCCTGAGGCCAGCGCTCCGTGGACGTCTCGACAAAAGAACCGAGCACCACCGGACTCATTGCGAATGCCAGGAGACGACAACTGATCTGGAAAATTGACCCTAAGGTGCCACCAACAAATATCGTCCGTCGCTAGCTCGACGAGGAATCAAAGTACATGCCGAGCGGCTTCATGAGGCTAGATGACGGAAAATAGACGACGATCTGCCCAGCAGAGTGACCTGTTAGATTGATCGTGTCTGCGTCTACTGGTGCTTACACCGCAGTAGCGGAGCGAGTTTGACCCTCCCCCGGCTAACACGCGGGGGAGGGTCAATTCTATGGGACACGTGACAAGCCGTACGGCTGTTTTTCTAATTTCTCTCCTCATGGATTTTCCCATAATGGGGTATATTGGCCGACTCTCGAACATTATTTTCAGGCACAGACATTTGTCGGAACGCCCGATGAAGCGATCATTGGCCTCTCTCCATCTGCAAAAGTTGCGGTCCGACGTGGTCGTCAGCGCTCACGACCATTGCGCCCCGATTGGAAAGCAGTCAAAGATAATATCATGCGAGAGGGTGTCCGATGGAAGTTTTCTGCGCATGACGTGATCAGAACTACCTTGCTGAGCAACGAAAGTGAGGAGATCGTTGAAGCTCCGCCTATTGACTGGTACTGGGAGGGTCGGCAGCGATGGTACTGGGAAAAATAGGCTCGGTCGAATTCTCATGGAGATACGAGCCGAGTTCGCCGCCAGTCAATGACTGCTGAGATGAATATGATACGTTCGCTTATCGCTCATTCGCAACACCATACGCGTTTTGTGCTTTGTCTCGATCTTTGCCTGTGGATATATAACTGATATTTGTCTTTTGGGATGGCACTAATATCCCTCTGCACCTGATGCTTGCTGATCGCATCCGTGCCTTCCGCAAGTCTGGGGCAAGGCACCGAGGACGCGTCGCGTGCCCCCACCTTGTGATTGTGTACAATATGAAGCACGCGGCAACAACGCGCGCGTTTCTGAGGGAA
Source organism: Ktedonobacteria bacterium (assembly GCA_027459705.1). Lineage (GTDB taxonomy): Bacteria > Chloroflexota > Ktedonobacteria > Ktedonobacterales > JACDGC01 > DAIDHM01. The sequence goes on from DAIDHM010000200.1 coordinate 63,731, forward strand.
GGTACCAGGGAGGACCGGGCGATGTCATCACCTAATCTGCGAGCTGATGATCCGGGCGCCGCGAAAGGGCGCGCCGAACCAATTGACACCTTGCGCGCCGATGTCCGCGTCATTGGCGATCTGGTGGGGAACGTCTTGCGTGAACAGGGCGGCGATGATCTCTTCGAGCGCGTCGAATTTCTCCGGCAAGCGATGATTGCGCAGCGCAATGGCCCACAATCCAACGAACTGACCGCGAATCTGCGCGACTGGATCGCAGCGCAATCACCCACACACCTGGCCTTGATCGTGCGCGCCTTCGCGGTCTATTTCCACATGATCAATGTCGTCGAACAGCAGCATCGCATTCGAACGTTACGTGAACGTGAACGGCTTCAGCCCAGCGTGCACGAGTCGATTGCGGCGGCGCTGGGGGAGTTGCTGGACCGTGGCACACCATCCGCGGAAGTTGCCAAAGTTCTGGCCGCGCTCGAACTGCATCCCGTCTTCACCGCGCACCCATCCGAAGCGCGGCGCCGGACCTTGCTGCAACACCTGGAGCAAGCCGCGACGCTCGTCGCCCGACGCGATGATCCGCTGGCAACACCCCGCGAAGCTGCCGGAACTCTGGATGCCCTGCGACGCCAAATCACATTGATCTGGCAGACCGCCGAGACGCGGACGACACGTCCCACCGTGCTGGATGAAGTGCAGAGTGTCATTGGCATCGTCGCGCAGACGGTCTATGATGTCGTACCAACGGCCCATAGCACGCTGGCCACGGGGCTGGTGCGGACCTATCCAGATATCACGCCGCCAGGACATTGGCTGCGTTTGGGGTCCTGGGTCGGTGGCGACCGCGATGGAAATCCCCAGGTGAACCCAGAGGTGACCCGCGCCGCAATGCGCCTCATGCGTACCGCGCTCCTGCGGCGTTATCGCCAGGAAGTGCGCGATCTTGGCCGCGATCTCAGTATCGCGGAAGGGATCGCCGGGGCTTCAAACGAATTACTCGCATCGATCGACCGCGACCGCGACGAGTTGCGCGTCCAGCCGGTGGCGGAATGGGCTGATGAACCATATCGTCGGAAATGTGGTTTGATCGCGGAACGCTTGCGACGAACTCAGCATGACCTCACCGGAGGCTATCGCGATCCCGAGGCACTGCTCGCGGATCTGGATAGCATGGATGCCAGTCTGCGCCAGCATCATGGTGCGCGGCTCGCCGATGGGGCATTGGCTGATCTGCGCATTCGCGTCCGGGTCTTCGGCCTCCACCTGGCCGAGTTAGAGATCCGCCAACATGCCGAGCGCCACGGGCAGGCGGTACACGAGATGCTGCGGCTCGCGACCGGGGAAAATTATCTGGGCTCCGATGAGTCTGGTCGGCTACAGTCGCTGGAAGATGCGTTGGCGGGACCGCCGCTTGGTGTGCCGCTGACGGCGCTTACCGCGCCAACACGCGAGGTGCTGGATACGTTGCGGGCAATGGGCGATTTGCAAGAACAATTCGGCATGGCCGCTTGCCATACGCATATTATCTCGATGGCGCGTTCGGCCAGCGATCTCCTGGCCTTGCTGTTGCTGGCGCGCGAGGTGGGTTTGTTCCATTGGCAGCCAGGGTCCCTGGCGACTTGCCAGATTGACATCGTACCGCTCTTCGAAGAAGTGCGGGAATTGCGGGCCTGTGGGAACGTGCTCGCCGCCGCGTTGCGATCACCGGCATACCACGCCGCGCTCCAGGCGCGTAATAATACGCAACAGGTGATGATCGGCTATTCCGATAGCAATAAAGACGCTGGCTATTTCGCTGCCACCTGGCAGACCTACCAGGCACAGTCAGATCTGGCGCGTGTCGCCGGACAAGTCGGCATCCGGTTGCGGATTTTTCATGGGCGGGGCGGGGCGGTGGGACGCGGAGGCGGCCCCATGGGCCGTGCGATTCTCGCACGACCAGCGATCGCGCGCACCGCCGATCTGAAAGTGACCGAGCAGGGCGAGGTCATCTTCGCCCGCTATGGCCATACGGCTATCGCCGCGCGCCATCTCGAACAGAGCATCCATGCGTTGCTCCTGGGTGCACTGGATCAGCACGGCGCGCGAGAGGGTGAAGGGCCAGAGGTGCCAGCTCCGTGGGTGGCATTGATGGACGACCTCGCCGCGCGCTCGACCAGCGCCTATACGGCGTTGGTCAAGGAGTCGTCGGGATTCTTGCGCTTCTTTCGCCAGGCGACTCCATTCCCAGAGTTGAGCACCCTCAATGTTGCTTCGCGACCAATCAGCCGCAGTGGCCAGGAACCGGCGCGATTGGAAGATTTGCGGGCGATTCCGTGGAGCTTCAGTTGGGCGCAGTCACGCGCATTTTTGCCAGGCTGGTTTGGGCTTGGCAGCGCGCTGCGACACGCTATCGAAACTGGCCACCTCACCCAACTCCGCGACATGTACAGAACATGGCGGGCGTTTGCCTCGGCGTTGGACAACGCGCAGCGCAGCCTGGGTGTGGCGGATATGCCAACCTTTGCTCGCTACTGCACGTTAGCCGACGATGGACAGATCTTCTTTTCCATGATCAACAATGAGTATGACCAGACGATTGCCGCCATTTTGGCAGTGACGGAACAAACTGAGGTGCTGGCCAGCGCGCCGCTCTTTGCACGGTCAATCAAACTGCGCAATCCTTATGTCGATGCCTTGCATCTGGCGCAAATTGCATTGATTCAACGCTACCGGGCACTGGAACAGGCTGACCCGACCCGTGGCCCGATCCTGGAAGCGATCCATCAGAGCATCAATGGCATTGCCGCTGGGCTGCAGACCACAGGCTAGCCAGGAGGGTAGGCTGAGATTGGGGGCAGAGTGGGGCAATCCACCGCATGCCCCATCTCGCGTAGCCCGCGCTATCCGCGGGTCGTCGCCAATGAACTTGCAGGTGTCAGCGCGTCCTGGGATGCCAGAGGCAGCGAAAAAGCGAAGGTGCTACCTCGACCCAGGGTACTCTCAGCCCAGATCTGGCCATTCTGTGCCTCGATAATATGCCGGGCAATCGCCAATCCCAGGCCGGTGCCACCATGGTGGCCAGGGCGAGCAATAGCATCGCGCTGGGCAGGTCCGCGCATCTGGAGATCTTTGGCCTTGAAGAACCGCTCGAAGATGCGCGGGAGGTCCTCCTCGACAATGCCGATGCCAGTATCAGTCACTTGAACGACAATGACGGGGGTATCTCCCGCAACCGGCCCGGGTACGCTGGAGGTCGTACGGCTTTGGGCGACCCACTGCTGCACTTGCCGTAGGGTTGCGACTTTGGCAGAGAGCGTGATGGTACCACCGGCGGGGGTGAACTTGATGGCATTGTGAATCAGGTTGACGAAGACCTGGCCAATGCGTTCGCCATCGGCTTGCGCGGGAGGAAAGGTATCACTGATCTGAACATTGATCTGGATACCGCGCTCTTCCGCCAATGGTCGCATACGATCGGTTGCGACCTCCATAACTCCCCCGAGATCGGTCGGTTCGAGTTCCAGATGAATCCGACCAGATTCGATGCGGCTCAGGTCCAACAAGTCATCGACCAGACTGGTGAGGTGATCGACTTCTCGCGTGATGCGTTCAGCCATCATGCGGGCCGTCGCGGGATCCGCAACGACGGCCTCATCCAACGTTTCAGCGAGCAGCTTGACAGAAGCCAGGGGAGTGCGGAGTTCGTGCGAGACCGAGGCCACGAAATCACGGCGCACGGTTTCCAGGTAACGCAGGCGTGTTTCATCATCGATGAAGAGGAGCAAGTGCGAGATCGAGTTGGCGTCGCTCTTCAGACTGAGCGGCTTGACCGTGACATGCCAGGTCTCGCCATTCAACATGCGCGAGATGGTATGTTCCTGCGCGACGCCGGACGTGGCGGCGTCCATCAACATCCGCGTCGTCTCGTAATTCTGGATGACCGTCGCCAGGACCCGTCCCTTGACATTGTCCCACGTGCCACCGACAAGATCGAGCGCCGCGCGATTCGCATCAAGGATGACTCGATCAGCGGTCGTCACCAGCACGGGGCGCGGGATCGCCTCGATGAGGGCGCGAATCAGGCGGTCGACCTCCGGTAGCGTGGGAGTGGGACGTACCACCACTGGCTGACGCCGATATTCCAGCAACTCGGCGTGTTCGCTCCACCAGCGATAGCTGCCCGCGATGAGGAAGCCCAACATCAATACCAGGAGCAGCACAACGAAATAAGCCATATGTCACAGGCCTCCTCGATTCCTCCGCGTCGGCGCGGGAAAATCGCGTTCTC
>DAIDHM010000207.1 GCA_027459705.1 Ktedonobacteria bacterium
AGCCGGGAGGAGGCGTGCCCTGAGCGGGAGCGGGAGGCTGCTGGCCCCAGCCGGGAGGCGGCGTGCCCTGAGCGGGAGCAGGAGGCTGCTGGCCCCAGCCGGGAGGCGGTGTGCCCTGAGCGGGAGCGGGAGGCTGCTGGCCCCAGCCGGGAGGTGGCGTGCCCTGAGCGGGAGCGGGCCTACGGTTCATATGTTGCCCATTTTGCGGTGGCGCTGGTTCTCGACTGGGTGATTGGGCGGGAATCCAGTTGCCTGCGGCTGATCCCTGACCATTGGGAGCGACGATGTCACCATTTTCCAGCGCGAGGATGAGGAGGACATCGCCGACCTGGATATGATCGCCATTGTTCAGGCGTCGTGGCCCCGTCAGTGTTTCGCCGTTGACGCTGGTGCCGTTGCTACTGCCGACATCCTGAATATATATCCCATTGGGCTGGTTGACAATCTGGGCGTGGCGGCGCGAGACTGAGGCATGGGGCAATAGAACCGTACTCTCTGAACCACGGCCAAGCAGCATAGGCCCTTGCCCCATCACCCAACTGTGGCCGGGCTCTGGTCCCGTCAGTGCTGTCAGTCGTACCATTTGTGAACGTGTGCCTTCCATGACTGGCAGGGGAGAATTTGCCAGAGGGACACGCTCTGTCGGCTGCGCTTCTATTACATTCAATCCTGTTTCGGGTGAATAGAGGAACCGGAAATGTTGATTCAGAATTTCAATGATATCACCATGTTTGAGGGGGACCGGTCCCACTGCGCGTTGCCCATTGAGCATTGTGCCATTGAGGCTGTTATTGTCCTGTAAATAGGCACTACCACGATCCCAATGGATCATCGCATGATACCGCGATGCTCGTTCGTCATCCAGCACGAGATCACAGCCAGATTGTCGACCAAAAATAATGATTTGTCGGGTGAGTTCGATCGGGGCCGATCGCTGATCCGCATCGAGGAATTCAATTTGTCCCCAAGAGATCCGTGGACCGAGCGGCTCCATGAGACGTAACTCATCGCTGACTGGAGGTGGCTCAGCCATATCATTGTCATAGGCGCTGCGTTTACCCGTGCGTTTGCCCTTGCCTGGTTGTGCGGCGCCGACGGCCACCGTGCCTAGCAGACCGAAGGTTATCAATCCACCTACAACCGCCCACGCTTTTCTTCCCGTGTGGTGATGCACTTTGTTGATCATCATCTTTCCAAATGCCCTTCCTCGCGGTGGCTTCACACTTCGATCATGCCACATGCTCAAACGCTGGTTCGTAGCGAGTGATCTCGATGCCTCGTTGCAATCTACACAATGTTTCCCTTACATTTATACCATTCTTGGACTGCCCTGAAAAGGAGGGTGCTCCGGTCGTGTAGCGAGGCGAGTGCAAACTAAAGTGAGGGGAGACTTTTCAGCAATCAGCAGGAATGCAGGCAACAGCAATTGGGCACGAGCGCGAAAGATGGTCACATAATGGTCTCCCGACATGCTCCGCCCATGTCCTGGCCTTTCATGCGACACGTATGCTGGTGTTCTCCATCCGCCATCCCCTCTGAGGACCTGTGGATACACCTGGTTCAAGGCATGACCATGCTGTGCCATGCCTTGCGATGCCGGGCTCGTCATGGCCCGATGTGGTAGAGCGTGGCTTGACCCGCGGGCGCGATGACTAACCTGGTTGGGTTATTGGGTATCCAGGTGACGGCGCTGAGTAAATTATTCGTTGCGGTGGTCGTTGCATCAGGGAGGTCTGCCAGGATCGCATCGGTCTGAGCATCAACTATAACATATCCTGGATGCGCGACACTGGTATCGATCACCATGATCTGAAGGCCATCTGGTGATGGCCAGATGAGGGCACTGCTCGTCGTGCTGGCTGCCTGGCCGATATGGTTGACCAGGGTGGCGATAGCGGGATCGGGCGCGCCCAGCGCTGTGGTAGCGGAAGGTGTCGCGGTGGAATCGGATGCGGTCGCGAGTAAGGATGCGCTGATCGGGAGGCGCGGGTACCCCCAGAGGAGGTATCGACCGTCGGGTGACCAGCGTAAGAGAGCAGTGTGCGATGCGATATCACTGTCATCATAGCCGATCTCGGTTATCCCGGAAGAATCCCGAAAAATCCGTACTCCTTGCTGCCCACTCCAGAGTGCGAAGATCGGGCTATTGGCTGGCGGAATATTGCCTGGTGCGGCGCTGCCAGTGGTTGCCGCTGTGACCTGCCCGCGATCACCCCACTGCGCGAAACCACTGGTGGCAAAGATGGAGGCAGGGACGCTGGTGACAAGTTTATTGTTTGCCCAATCATAGACATACAGGTCAGTACCCGGATTACTCTTGAGACGGACCGTGGTGGCTACGCCCGTGCTGACTTTCCAAACGAAGAGTGTCATGGCGCCCGCGGCCGCCAGCTCGGAACCATTCGCAGACCAGAGCATGGTGCCTGGCGCTTTATAGCCCTCGAATCCCACGAGGCGAGTAATGGGCTTATTATTTTTATAGAGCACTACCCCACCATTCTGTCCGCTCCCAGGGTTGGTGGCCAGGGCGAGGGTCACCCCGTCGGGCGCCATGGCCAGTGTGACCGCCCCACTAGCTGGACCAACTGTGCCCGCTGCGGTAAGGACCGTGGGAGTTGGTGATGGCAGTGGTGAAGGGGTCGTTGTGACTGTCACATTCAGATTTGCCCCATTATGCATGGAGGCGTGCCCCAGTAGCGCGCGCAGCGCGCCATTGCGACCCGCGCTATAGACCAGCAGACCAGCGAAAACCAGGAGCAGGACGAGCAAGATGCTCAATGAGATAGTCAGTGGCGTCGCCAGTGGTTGGCGCGTGGATGGGCGTTGTCGCATAGCATGCATCCGTTCCGTGGCAAGGTGTCCCAGATCCTCAGCTTGGCAGTGGGCGCACGTTCGTACGTGTGCTTCGAGCGCGGCCTCTTGCTCCGTCGACAAGCGGCGGTAGAAATAGGGCAGCACCCATTGCCGCGCGGTCTCATGGCTGATGGGCATTGCGGCCACATCATGGTGTTTTCGTCGGGACATCCTTGCCTGTGTCTTCATTCCTCAGCTGTTCGTCTCCCAGGCGACCGTCAGATCTGTTCCAGGACGATGGTATGGGGACATGGTGTTTTCAATCAACCAGCAGAGATGAGCAGAAAGCGCGCCGACAGCGGTTATGACCAGTCGCCGCGTGGTTCAACTTCCAGGTCCAGGTCGACACCAAAGCGTTCCAGGACCGTGGCATGTATCAGTGCGATCAGATCGAGGATGGCGCGAGCAGTAGACCCACCCAGGTTGACGATGAAATTCGCGTGTTTAGGAGAAATGGCGGCGCGATCAATCTGTTGGCCTTTCAGCCCCGCCGCCTCGATCAATCGTCCCGCGTAATCGCCCGGTGGATTCTTGAAGACAGAACCTGCACTGGGTTGAGGTGGCTGAGTATCCTTGCGATGCTGTTTGAAATGCGCGACCCGCGCCTGGATTGCCGCCGGGTCATCGTGTTGTAGACGAAAAGTGGCACCGATGATGATCTCTGGCGGATCTATCAATTCGCGCTCTGGCAAAGTGGGGTGGCCATCGGCCGCAAAGGCGACATGGCGTGTGGAACGGAATCGGCTATGGCGATAAGCCAACTGCAGTTCTTCCGCGGGGAGGTCACGGGCGGTGCCAGTGCGCGCATCGAAGACCCGTGCGGTGAGAATGGTGTCGCCTACACACTGTCCATGGCAGCCCGCATTGCTGACGACTGCCCCGCCGATCGTTCCCGGAACGCCCGCGCCCCATTCCAGACCGGCCCAGCCCTGGCTCGCCAATTCATTGACCAACTTGGGGAGGCTCATCCCCGCGCCGACGTGCAAGATGGCGGTCTCATCCGCTGCTGGCTTCAATGTCCAGGCTTCCAGGCTGGCGCGCACCACCGCGCCGCGTGCGCCCGCGTCAGCATACAGCACATTGGTGCCATTGCCGACGAACATCACAGGCACTGCGTGCGTCCGCGCGATCGCCAGGATGTCCTGGAGATCTTCCTCACTGGTTGCCCCCAGCCAGACCTCGGCTGGCCCACCGACCGCGAACGTGCCATGGCGCGCTAGCGGTTCTTGCGTCCGCACCATACCCCGATCGCCGAATTGTGCCAGGCATTCCGCCTGGAATGGTGTCTGTACCGTCATGGTCCAACCAATCTGCCAGGGTAGACGTGGGTGTTCTGCCCGGGTGCACTGCATATCCCAGATACTCTACTGGTGATATCTGCGCGCAATCGAGATCCACATCTCGCGAGATAGGGAGGGACTGCGTTTCGCTCTCCTCTCCTAACTATATCATCCCTGTTGGGCGAGCCAACGCACTGCCTGTTCCAGATTCTCCATCCGTATCCGTTCCGTACTGCCATTGACGGGCAAGGCGGTCTGCATTTCGTGCACCACGCGATCGCGCGCCATCACGAGGCCTCGTCCAGGGTACGGTTCTGGCACGATGTGCACGCGGCCGAACAGGTCGTAGCGTTGCTGCTCATTCAGAAAAAATCCGATGCGGGTGCCAAATCTGGCCATCAAATCGACAGGAATATAGCGTAAACCGATTTCTTCGCTGCTGATAATGGAATAGAAGCCCATGTAGCGATCCTTATACCATTTGAGGACAAGGTCTTTGAGCAGTGCGACGACATTATCTCGGCGTCCCTCGAACGTATGGAGATTCGCGATGAGGAGCAAGGTATAAGGTATATCCGCGCCCTGTGCCTGCAAACGGGGAACACTCTGAGCATCCCAACGCTCATTGGGGAATTGACGGCGACGATCCGCAATCAATTGTTCCCCATATTCCGTCAATGTTTTCACTGGATCAAGCGTGTCGCCTTCCGTCCAGAGCGCATCGCCCTGGGCATTACGAAGGTGTGGCAGTGTTTTGAAGATCTCAAAGTCAAGCAAGGGATCGATGACAATGCAGCGAAATTGTTTCGCACTATAGCGGGCAGTAAACCACAAAAGTATCAATTGCAGTAAAGAGGCTTTCCCGCTACCCTGCATGCCAGCGACCAATAAAGGCCCACCAGAGAACTGACCCTCAGCCCCATGAAGATCCAACCAGAGGGTCTCTTGCCGGCGGGCCTCTGGTATATCGATCAGACCAATCGGAGCCATCATCACCCGATCAGAAGGTGGAAAATGTTGGCGGCCACTCACCTGTGCCTGTAAGGAAAGCGGGGTAAATGGTCGACGTATGGCATCATAGCGCGTTTGGATGTCGGTCGAGGCAGGACTGTGTTGCGGAAAGAGCGCCAATGTGTGAGCTTCGTCCGTAGGGTCGGGAATGGGCAAGGTCTCTGGCCACATATGGACGCCCTTGTCCTGCGCTTGCTTACGTGGATACGCCTTCACAATTGCATTGATGAAGGCTTGGGCGACGCTCGGGGCTTCGGGTTCTTCGTGAGCATCTCCATTGATCGATGCCATGTCTGCCTCCATTACGTCAGTGGGGTTGGTGGAATGGTCACCCTCGCGGCTTGAAAGAGTTCAAGTTGCTGGTCGCCGTGGAGCAGGAATCCGCGACCTGGGATGCCATTGGGCAGTTGTGCGGCATCGACACGGCCTAAGACTTCACGACTATCTTCTGGCGAGGCGACGCGTAAGCAGAAGCGATATTGTACGGCATCGCGAACTTTCGCGCTGATGACCCCTTCGGGTCGCTGCGCGGAAAGCAAGAGATGCATCCCTAATTCGCGGCCGAGTTTTGTGATCGAAAAGATCTCATCCAGCACGGTATCGGCGCGTTTGGCCATCTCTGCGAATTCATCGATTATGATGAGGAGGCGCGGCAGTATGGGCAGAGGATGATCCACCCCACGCCGCACAGCTTCTGATACCTCACCCAGCAAGGCGCCGCGTCGTGTTGCTTCGGATCGCAACATCATGATGAAACGACTGATCTGGCTGGGGGTCGCCACATTCGTCAAGAATCCGACAGTATGCGGCAACTGTGCAAAAGGTTCTAATGCCAGGCCGGATTTGTAATCAATCAAGAGAAAATTCATCTCTTCTGGCGAGTATTTCATAGCGAGTGCCGTGATGATCGTCATCAGGAGTTCACTTTTTCCCGAACCTGTCTGACCAATGAGCAAGCCATGCGGACCATCTTTGACAAAGTCGAATGTTTGAATTTCGTTGCCAAGGCGCGCGCCCACAGCGATGGGAAATGCGGGATCCGCGGTGGTATCCAGTCGCTTCTTGATGACTGAATCGGGTCGTGGGTTTATATTCCAAAAATCAAGCGGATGATATTTACTGATATCCATCGGTGGATCAAACAGTTGGCGTATGTCAACCTGGGTCGGTAACGTAGGTGTACGTGCTCGAAACGGTCGTAATGTCTGCATCTTCATTGCGAAAGGAGGCAGCGCAGCCACAGGGGCATGGTCGATCAGATTGAGCACCGTTGTGTGTGGATGCTCGGGATCCAGCATGCGGACAACCCCGCGCTGTACAGCTTCACCGGCGGATGTGCTGAACTCGCGCCACAATTCAACCACCGCCCGTGTGGAATCTGGCGCCTGCGTGCGATCCTGGCAGAGGGCAATGACCACGCATCCAAGTTCCTGCCCGCGTGAGATGGCGAGGGCTAGCTCAGGAATTCGTAAGAGCGACTGATCCTCGCGGATTCGCCGCTGAAACCCCCGGGTTCGTGATCCATAAGCGGAAGATTGTGAGAATCCTGTACCAAGGTGACCTGAAGGCGCGCCTGATCCCGCCTGCGCCTGGGTTGATGGGGGCAGATCGATCACAATGACCAGATATGGCAAGGGAGGAGTGCGATCATTCTGGCGCGCCCCGCCCAGAATCACTTCACGCCGATTGGTTTCGCGCGATATCCAGGCGATGTGTTCCTGGATACTTTGGAGGTCGAGCGCGACAGCGGGAGGGCGCAGTTGTCGCTCTGCCGAGCGATCCTGGCTCCAGAGGTCCGCAATGCGAGTATGGGGCAATTGATTGGCCCACGTCCATTGGGCACTCTGTGACTCTGATGCCAGGATCACGATCCGGACATCTGCCGGTGAATGATGATAAGCGATATCCGCCAGTATAGCGCGCGCGAGCGAGCGTGCGGTCAAAATTTCATATTGAGAATCGATCAGCGCGATCGTTCCCAGGGTCGCCAAAGGGAGCAAGACGGGAGTGTTGAGGGATCGATAGGCTTCCGCTAATGCGCGTGCTTCTTGGTTGATCGTATCAAACGGGCCATCAAGCGTAATTTGATCCTGGATCTGCGTGGTGATTTTATAATGCGCGGGCTGCAACCCTAAACCAACTCGCATCACCAAAAAATCAGGATCAGTCGGCTGGCGGGTCCAAAAGAATGGATCCTGATTGTTGAGTATGCGGCGGCCAACGGGTAACAATACTGATTGTGTCTCACTTTGATGGTCTCCGCCTTCAACCCAAAAAGGAGGATCATGATTCATCAGTTCCTGGATTTCCGTTTGATGCAGAAGCTTGAGTTGTTTTTCGCAATCCACAAGACGAATCCGATAGCGTTCTAATAACTGGGCGGTCTGGCGGCGCGCACGGGAGCGTTGCACGAAGAACGTCACGAACGATCCGATGGCAGTAAAAGCGCTGAGGCCAATAAAGCCAACGAAGAGAGGTCCCTGGCCGCCAGAACTGAAACGCAGCAAGAAGATCGCGGAGAAACCCAACCCAACCAGACTCAGTGCCATGGTGATCAGGGAGAGGGCATTGGGCGGCGAAGGTGGACTAGGGGGCGGTGGGAAGGTGACCTCCGTTTGAGGGAGGTTTGGCCAGTATCGCGCCTTTTTGTAAATTCGCTGCTGTTCCATCGTGATCCCCATCCTCCAATTCAGCATTGATCTGAATAAATCTGTGGTAATGAACCACTACAGCCTTCAAGACGAAGTTTTCACTTCTTTACCGCAAATGTAAGGTGATAACGTGCTGACTCTTCCAGAGTAGCATAAATGAGTTCTAATCGCAAATGGGATTGATCTCCACTGTATCCGATACCAGTTTAAGCCTAACATCTTGTGAATATTGTGCATTATATGGTATACTTGAAGTGCTTGAGACCTTCTCAACATGGTAGCGTTCACGTACAGCGTTCGAATTGACGAACAAAGGAGTATACCATGAGGATTTCTATTTCAACCGAAGAGCTAGGGACCATTGCAAGTAGTTTTCGCGCGAGTAGCGATCGTATCGAACAGGAAGCGCAAGTGGTCGCACAACAAATCAGCCAGTTGCAAGATGCTATTCAAGGTGCTCCTGTTGCGCTTGAGGATCAGCTCACGGAACTGAAAGGGCTTTTCGCAAAAATATCTACATCTATCCAGCAAAACCAACAATTTATCACACAAGTTACGCAACAGGTTGATCAGATTATCGCCACTCTTGGTGGATAGTCAGTAACGGCTACAATAAACACACCATACATAGAATTCATGATATGGTGTGTTTATTGTTTTGATAAATCATGTCAGTGATATGCTTCAATGAAGCGCATTGAACTATGTCGAAAATGTTAAGAAGTTATTCGGAAATTGTGGTAGAATAGTAGGAAGAACGAAAAAGGAGCACCAGCCAGATGAGCCGAACCAACCCATAGGAACTGAGCGATGCACTGTGGCAACGAGTGGAACCGCTGATACCGCCACGAAAGGACAAACGCAAAACGGGGCGACCGCCGCAAAGTGATCGAGGGATGTTGGGGGCGATACTGTACGTGTTGCGAACGGGAATCCAATGGAATGCGATCCCGCACGAGATGGGAGCGAGTACCACAGTGTATGACCGGTTTCGGTTGTGGATGCAGGCGGAGTTCTTTCAGCGGATGTGAGAAGCGGGGCTCACCGAGTTTGACGAACTGGTGGGCATCGAGTGGCAATGGCAAAGCTTGGATGGAGTGATGACCAAAGCCCCTTTCGGGTATGCCGCGCCCACCGAAGAGCACGGGATCGGACACAACCCGACGGATCGCGGCAAGCACGGGACGAAGCGCAGTACGCTGAGTGACGGGCATGGCTTTCCCCTGACCATTGAGGTAGCGGGAGCGAAAGTGCATGATACGCAGTTGGTCGCCGCCACCCTCGATGCCGTAGTGATCGCGCGTCCAGATCGTGCGCAAAATCTCTGCCTGGATGCCGGGTATGTGGGGGAGAAGACCGCAACGGTGGTCGCGGAGCGGGCGTATACCGCGCATGTGCGTCCACGCGGGGAAGATGCCGCCAATGCCCGTAGCACCGACCTCGCCAAAACCCCTCGCCGCTGGGTCGTGGAGCGCCTCCATTCCTGGCTCAATCGGTCCCGGCATTTATTGGTGCGTTGGGAGAAGCGCAAGGATACGTATCTCGCTTTTCTCCATCTCGCCTGTGCCCTTATTTCCTTTCAGCAGTGTGATCGCTTCCTCGCTTCCACTGTTACCGAATAAGTTCTTAAGGCCACGATGCCCTTGCCCCAGCTCTCCCCGGCCCAAGCCACCGACCTTGTCGTCTCTCACCTCCTCAATCGCGCCCGTGCTACGGCGAGTCGTCTGGCTCACCAGCGCCTTGCTGCGGAGACCGTCCTAACTGAACATTGTCGAATTATAATGTATTGATTGTAGATCTGCGAAAATCGCTAGAGTCATGGTTGATGGGGCGGTGTATAGCGATAATAACCCGCGACGTTATAGTATTTCCAAACCCCACTCCATGAGTTATTCGTCGCATTATAGACCCAGATGGGAGTTTTATGGGTTGCATTGGAGTTAGCAAACTGTACATTATAGTTGGAATACACAGCATTTCCAGTGGAGGGATCGTTTGTAGGTGTACCGATACCAGTCACCGAGGTAATAACAGCTACATGCCCCATGCGGACGGGGTTACCCTGGCTGTCAAGAATTGCTTTTCCTGTATCATCAGTAGCTATTTCCCCTCCTGTCATGACAATGACATCTCCCTTACGTGGCATTTGATCACCGTTTATCCAGGAAAAATTCTCCTTTACAAGCATTTGCTGTGATGAATGTTTGGCAAGATCACTTGCGTACGCATCGCCTCCGGCACTAAATGTTATTCCAACCGCCGCCAGACTTGCCGTTACGAAGGCAAAGCATTCAATATTGTTTCCTTTCCAGGTAGAATTTCCATTGATTACCTTATCAACTGTTGCTTGATCTGCACCAAGGTTATTATCGAATTTATAATTATATCTAAAATCTGTCGTTGGTTTTCCATCAGCACCTGTACGATAGCCATCTTGCAAATGCTGCGAGAGATGGTAGGCTTTATCACCAATTATATTGCCAATAGACGTTGATTGCGTTCCTTGGTTGCCCTGATTGCCTACGGGTGAAGTCGTCGAAGCTGGTTTTTGCGATGTATGGTTACCAGGGCTGGCATGTTGCTGATTGGAATTTAGATTGGCTGATGTTTGAGGGGCTGTCCCCGTGGATGGAGGCGTTATATCCTTTGGAGCATACTGACGCATCAAGATTGGCGAGTGTGCGAAACCAGCAATGAGCTCCGCGATGACGTGCTCTTCTTCCTGAGCCGCAGATGCCAACTGTCCGGCAAGATGTCGCATGTCATCTATGAGCATTGGGTATGAGCTGTTCATGAGCCAGCTATTCGTGTCGATAAGGTAAAAAAGCGGATCGAGCGTCGAGAAAAAGAAACCGGTGACTGGAATATTTTCGAGATCCCAACGAATTTGCTGAATCCAGCCCATGCGATCCGTATGGTCGCGCCACTCCGCTTCAAGTCTGTTCGCCGCTTGATAAAATTGTTGACTCAAGTCTTGTAATTGCGTGGGATCGATAATTATCTGTGTCATGATCACGCTCTCCCATTATGTCGATCTGCCGGTGCTTTTGTATTTTGTTTATATTAGTGATACTCTATCTCTAGCAGAAACGCAAGAGGTGCGTGACTGAATTTGGTTCAACTTTGAGGAGGTTCATCATGGCGTTCACCTTTGACGTTGATCAAGTACGTAGCATTGCTATGCGTGTTCGCACGAGTGGCGACAACATCGAATCCGAAGCCCAAAACACGAATAATTACATGCAGCAACTGGAAACCGTCATCGCGGGGGTGGGAACTGTCAGCATCGAGGCGCGTCTCCAAGAATGGAATGGGCTTTTCAATAAGCTCTCCGCCGCGCTTCAAGAGAGCCATACATTTTTGAACCAGGTTGCCAGTGATGTCGAACAGGTGATCTCGACGCTCCAACATTAGGCGTAACTACTCAGCCGGACTCGACAGGGGTGTTAGGGTAAGAGCATGAGTGAGCCAGATCGGACCGGACATCTCGAATCGATGAATGTGGCGGTACGCACCGGGAATACGCGGTAAGCGGCCTAGATCATCCAGTTGCGGAGCCGGATCAGCACGATGGAGCGGCGGCTTTTGGAACTGGAACAGAGGGTGAGCAAAGACCGTCAGAAGAGCCACAAGCCACCGTCGAGTGATGGACTGGCGGCGGCCACCCGCGCTCGCAACGGGAACGCTGCCACGGCCCAATGGGGGTCAGATCGGACATCGGGGACATACATTGGATCTGGTAGCGACGCCAGATGTGGTGGTCGTCCAGCATTCCCCACAGTGTGCGCACTGTGGGGACGATCTGACCCAAACGCCGGGATAACGACGGCAAGTGTTCGACTTCCCGCCCCTCCGCATGCAAGTGACCGATCATCAGGTGGAGCGGGTCTGCTGCCCGCACTGCGCCCAGACCACGATGGGGGCGTTTCCCGACGAGGTGACGGGCCGGACCTAATACGGGCCAGCACTGCGAGAGCTAGCCATATATCTGCAGATGCAACACTTGGTACCAGTGGACTGGACCGCCGAAATGTTGACCGCGATCACGCGGCAGCCAATCGCCGAAGCCAGTCTTCTGGCCTGGGAACAGGCGGCCGCGGCCGCAGCAGAATCCGCCTTGGGAGCGGTGCGTGAGGCTTTGCAGCACGCGACGGTACTCCATGCCGATGAGACGGGGGGACGCATTGGGACGGCGCTGCATTGGATCCATGTCCACAGCAAGCCCTGGTTGACATTGCTGGGCTGGCATGCCAAACGGCGGGAAGTGGGCAGTGCAGCGTTGGGCATGCTGGACCACTTTCACGGCGCCTTGGTACATGATCGCTGGGAAAGTTATTGGCGATGTCCTTGTTAGCATGCGCCCTGTGCCATGCCCATCGGCAACGCGATCTGCAAGCGGTCTATGAAACCACGCTGGACGCCTGGGCGCTCTCGCAAGCGTGCAAGAATTTTCTCAGGAATTCTTTAGCAAGCGCGAATAACTATTCCGAATGTGTGCGTAACACTTAGTGAGAATGTTGAATACATAAGAGCAAATGACTTGCAAATAGGATGATACTCTGTTATGCTGATGATGTTTTCATTGGAGGAAAAGGATGTACGAGTTTAATGATGTCATCGGGAGTGATTTAGGCGCATTTCGTTTGTTGGAAATTATGGGCATCTATCATACCGGAGCATTTATTGAAGCAGAAGATCGAGAGCACGCGGGCCATCATGTAGCATTGCGATTCATTACTCGCCCGAGTGCCACTTCATTTCAGATCTTTCGTGATCAATGGCTTCAGCGGGCCCATATATTGGAACAGTGGCAACATCCGCATGTCTTGCCACTGTCTGGATGTGGTGTAGACGAATCCCGTGAATTGGTTTATTTTATCATGTATTATTGCTCTGGTGGAACGCTTCTTGATCGGCTTGATGGGTCACAGATGGATCTCCCTACTATTCATCATCTCGTTGAAGTGCTTGCT
Source organism: Ktedonobacteria bacterium (assembly GCA_027459705.1). Classification (GTDB taxonomy): domain Bacteria; phylum Chloroflexota; class Ktedonobacteria; order Ktedonobacterales; family JACDGC01; genus DAIDHM01. The sequence goes on from DAIDHM010000207.1 coordinate 12,769, forward strand.
GATGCCTTAGATGATATGCATGCGCATGGAGTGGTCCATCTCAATCTGAAACCAAGTAATATCCTGTTTGATAATAATGGCCAAGTTTATATTGCGGATTACGGAATAGCAGACCTGTATAATACCCAGATGGAGATGATGGAAGCGAACGACCAGAGGTCACTTACAACACCTGAATATATGTCACCTGAGCAACTCAGAAGTCGCGATGTTGGGCTATCCTCCGATCTCTATGCCTTCGGGGTTATTATCTACCAATTGGTAACCGGACATCTTCCCTATGTAGCAACGCTTTTACCACAGATCCTTTTTCAAATCGCAACGGGCACCCCGACCTCTCCTCGGAGATATCGTCCAGATATATCGCCGGAATTGGAAGCAGTGCTCCTACGCGCATTAGAAAAAGATCCAGCAGCGCGTTATGCGACAGCGCGAGATTTTGCCCGTGCGTTTGGGCAGGCGTATCAGATGAATAGTCAAATTCATATGAGCGGAGAAGAGAATCCTCCTGCAGGTGATGAAACCACAACTGTCAGTATGAACAGACCGGAAGAACTCAACACTAGTAGCGGATCTTCTGGTCGGCGCTGGCAGCGCAGGTATATGCCTATTGTTCTTCCTGGAATCATTGTATTGCTGCTTTTCGTATTAGGCATAACAGAAATGGGGGGAGCTCTGATGCACCGCCATCCGCAAAACGGCACTGGATTAACCGCGAAATCAACAACTCTCCCATTGAGTACAGTATCGAGTACAGTCGTTCCAGAGACCACCACACCAGGATCTCTCCTTACACCCACCACACCACCGACCTCTTATCTTACTGCTACAGCGACAAGCCAAACTATTGTACTCCCGCTGCCAACCGCGACGCCGAAATCGCCATTGGGAAATGCGAGCCTCCCATCCACGAATTGGTCAATGTTTGGATTTGACCTGGGTCATACCAATTACAATCCAGTTGTAGTGAACGGAACTCCCAGTCAACAATGGTCGAGGCAATTCGGCGATCAGATATGGGGTCAACCGATTGTCGTTAATGGGACAATATACTTTGGGAGCTTTGATGGTAATCTGCATGCAGTCGATCTGGCAACTGGTAATGAGCGTTGGCATCGATTTCTCGGACAGCACCCGACGAATAGTTGTGGCTGGTATACTGTTTCCCAGACAGGATCTCCGGTGTATGTGAACGGTGAAGTGTATGCCGCGGGTGGTGATGGATCCTTGCATGCCCTGAATAGTGCGACAGGTAATGAGGATTGGTCCGTGCAACTTGAAAATATCAGTACGGGGGAATATATTTGGGGTTCCCTGACCCAATATCATAATAATATTTATGCGGGTATCGCTTCATTTACCGATGATTGTCCACAACAGTTAGCTGTTGGACAAGTAATACAGATTAATCTAGCGACCCGAACAGTGATTCGCCATTATATTGCAAGCCCGGGCTGTTTCGGAGGAGGGATATGGAGTACACCTACGATTGACGCATCGGCGAATGTCGTCTATGTGACTACTGGAAATATTATGCCGAATATTCCATCATCCTGCGATATTTCGCAGATGCAAGCGATTGTCGCCTTGAATGCCTCTGATCTCTCATTGCTCGCGATATGGCGCGTTCCTCAATCGGATCTCAACAATAATGACAGTGATTTTGGGGGCACACCTACACTCTTTACGACATCTAATGGGATGCACCTCGTCGGCGCGGTAAATAAGAACGGGTATTACTATGCTATTGATACTGCCAATGTTTATGAAGGCAAGCTCTCCCTTGTATGGAAATACCAAGTTGCGGATGGTGGAACTGATCCACAAGGAGGACAGGGGAGTATCGCCACTGCCGCATTTGATGGGCATTATCTCTATGTTGCTGGTGGCAGGATCTCAAGCAATGGATTGTCCTGTAGTGGGAGTATTGAGGCTGTACTTCCTGACTCTGGCACGAGAATGTGGGCAAGGTGTCTTGGTGCAACTGTGTTAGGCGCGGTGACGGTATCCGCCAATGATGTATTTGTAACCGACGGAAATCGTCTCGATGCTTTTGCTGCAAACTCAGGCGATTCCACCTTTTCGTATACGAACAACAACTTATATGCAGGCGTTACCACCATTGCAAACCATCTGGTTACAGGGGATCGTAGTGGGTATCTTACGTTGTACAGTTGGTGAAATCGATACTGGGAAAGGAACTGAACGCTATGAATCAGGATGCGAGTACACTTGTTGGGCAGACAATCGGTGGATATAAACTCATACGTTTCATAGGGCAAGGATTAACCGGTGCGGTGTATGAGGTAGAGTCAGCTCAAGAAGATACACAAGATTCCCAACAACGTTTGGCATTAAAAATATTTTTCCCCACCACCATGAATCAAGAAGAGCGCAATACATTGTATCAACGCTTTCAACGTGAAGCTGAAATTTTATCAAAATTAGATCATCCGCATATTTTGAAGGTGTTGAAATATGGACAGGATGGTCAGTATGCCTATCTCGTCTTGCCCTTGGCCGTTGGTGGCACCTTGAGCGGTCGGATGCAGAGTGGCCCGTTGTCTTTAGTTGAATCTGTCACGATCCTTCGACAAATTAGCGCAGGGTTAGACTATGCGCATAGTCGCGGGGTGATTCATCGGGATATCAAGCCCAGTAATATCTTGATCGACGAACAAGGTCGCGCACTGATCGCCGATTTCAGCATTGCCAAACAGTTGGATTCAGCAACTACCAGTTCGATTACTCGGGGGAACATTCTCGGAACGTTCCAATACATGGCCCCTGAACAAGCCTCTAGCGATTCAGTTGGCCCCAGCGCGGATCTTTATGCGTTGGGTGTTGTCGCTTATCAAATGCTGACCGGCACGATGCCGTTCAAGGCGGATACCTCTCTGGTATTATTCTTCCGACAATTGATAACTGAACCACCGCCGTCACCGCGCCTTGTTCGTCCAGATTTGCCGCGCCCCGCTGAAGCTGTGGTTTTGAAAGCTCTGAGCAAGGAACCTACTGAACGTTTTGTCACTGCGACCGCCTTTATCGATGCGCTAGGGATCGGAATTCAGAATCGCTGGCCACCAGATCTCGATCCGCTTCGTCAACCACCAACTGCCTCGGATGTATCGCAAGTGCCGACTCCGACAGTGATTGCGGGACCTAGCATCGTCAATCCAGAAAAATGGCCGACGAAATCTTCAAATTACGCGGTCTATTTCATTGCTATCCCGCTACTCCTCATCGCCGCACTCTTATTTATGATGATGAGAAATGACGGGTCTAGTGCGATCGCGATTATATCACCAACTATTACGCCAACAAACACGCTCTTGCCAACCTATACTATTCCGCCGATGCTGCCTACTTATACTTTGGTGCCAACCTATACTATTCCACCTTTGCAGCCAACCTATACCTTGGTGCCAACCTATACTATTCCACCACCACCACCACCACCAACCTATACCACTCAACCACCGCCGCCGCCAACTAACACTTCCATCCCGACTTCCCCTCAGTCGTTATACCCGTCGTGTCCAACAGGTTTCAATTGTATTGATGATTCGCAATTTACCTATAATGGCAATTGGCAGCAAGATGGGAGTAATCCCGGCTTCTATAATGGCACCCAACATTGGGATGGGATCTATTGGGGCCAAGCAGGAGATTCTGCTTCAGCTGCGTTCAACGGGAGCGAAGTTATTTACTACGCGGTCGTTGATACCCATCACGGTCTGGCGAATGTGTATATTGATGGTACGTTTAGGCAGACTGTCGATCTTTATCGACCCTATCGCCAGGGATTCGTGAATGTTTGGGATAGTGGGCCGTTGCCATCTGGCTATCATGTCATTACTATCTACTATATCAACCAAAAGGATTCTGCCAGTACTGGGACGAATGTCACCGTAGATGTGATTGCTTACCGTCCTTAATCCACTTCTATCGCATAGCAAAGATACGTGCTGATAGTGTGCGTTACGATCACACGCGATCTCATTGTTATTTGTCCGACGCAAAACAAAGGAGGACGATGATGAAATCATTTCCAGTTCACAATTCTACAGTGAAGTTCCGCATATGTGTGTACAGGCCCAATTCTTAGTATGGTTAGGCTTTCGCATAAGGTTGTTCCTGTAATGATACGAATCGAAACACCATAAACCAAGTGCCATAAAAGCAGCATGAGGAGCACCTATGAGCAAAAGTCCGGGTATGGTATAATCTGGGTAATCGCGTAAACAGAGCTTATCGTTCACGCGTCAATTCACCCATGTTAACATAACGTTGTTATGGGGAGGGCACTTATGAATCCCGATTCCCTGGGACTTGAGGGTCGAACTATTGGCAATTACGTTGTGGATCAGTTCATCGGACAAGGACTGACCGGCTTTGTCTACCGCGCCCATGCCGTCGCGGATCCGCAAGATATCGTGGCCCTCAAGTTTTTTCTGCCAACGCCGGGAACTACTGAAGCATCGCGTGAGACGTTGTATCGCCGCTTCGAGCGGGAAGCGGAGATCTTGCGCCAATTGCATCATCCGCATATTTTGTCCATTCGCGCGTTTGGCAAAGAGGGGAATTTGCCCTATCTGGTACTCGACTATGCCAGTGAAGGCACGCTCAGCAGTCGCATTGCGCAAGGACCATTGCCTCTGGAGGAGTGCGCTCGGCTCCTCAAAGAGATCGCCAGTGGCTTGGATTATGCCCATTCGCGGAATATCATTCACCGCGATATCAAGCCGAGCAATATTCTGCTGGATGCGCAGGGGCATGCCCTCATCGCGGATTTTAGTATCGCAAAATCTTTGGACGGCTCCACGACGAGTTCGCTGACGATGGGTAATGTCGTTGGCACCTTGCAATATATGTCGCCTGAGCAGAGCGGCAGCCAGCCATTGACTGGCGCAACAGATGTCTACAGCCTTGGTGTCGTGGCCTACCAGATGGTGACCGGTGATTTACCTTTCCGAATGGATACGTTGCCGCAGTTTTTTGCGCAATTGCTCAATCAGGTGCCCCCATCACCTGCGCGCATGCGACGCGACCTGCCCGCACCCGCGGAAATGGCCATTATGAAAGCGCTGGCGAAGATCCCCGGCGATCGCTTCGCGACACCAGGAGCTTTCGCGGACGCGTTTGCGCGTGGCGTGCGCGGTGAGTGGGCTGAGGGCCTATATCCGCAGGCCGCCGAGGATCCTACCGCCGCTGTGGAATATACCCCTACCGTATCCTCAAACTACACGGGAAGTCGAGTGCACATTATTCCGCCCTCACCTCCCCCCCAACCCTGGCCGCGCATGCGCTGGTTTGCCGTTGGCGTGCTCGCGGTATTAGCGCTGGCTCTATTTTCTGGCGGTTTGGCCTACGCGATTGCGACAACAAGTCACTCTGTAAATGCGGTTGTGGTTGCAATTACGAACACTCCCGTAACACTGCCGACCAATACAGCGGTGGTATTGCCGACGATTACGCCAGTGACGCCGCCATCATATACACCAGTGACGCCAGCAACATATACACCGCAGCCGCCACCGACGAATCCCCCGCAGCTGCCACCGACGAATCCCCCGCAGCCAACGCCAATCCCTACCCAGCCACCAACTCCGCAAACCATTACGTATGATGATATGGTTGTTGGAGGTGGCCTCAATCAATTCAACTACATCGGCTCTGGTTGGAAAAGTTGTAATAACACACCAGGATGCAACCAGACAGGGCAATTGTACGACGGGACATTGCACTGGGACGCGAATGGTGGAGATTACATGACCTTCACCTTTTACGGTACAGGGATAACGTTGTACTCGGTCAAAGATGTTGACCAAGGTCTTGCCGAAGTGAAAGTTGATGGCAATAACCTTCAGGGCATAAATTTGTATGCACCATATCGAAGCGAGGACGTGCCGGTCTACACGGTGAATGGTTTGCCCAGAGCGACTCATACCTTGATGGTGATGATCACTGGGTCAAGTGCTGGCTCCACTACAAACTCCGTTGTTTCTATTGACCGAGTGGATGTCACCTCGTAGATTTTGCCGCATTGAAGTTGCGTTCTATCGACGAGCGCAACTTCAATTCCAATGGACGTGCACTCCATGTTGAGGAGAAGAGTGAAATATTGCGGATCACCCAGTAAAGCAGCCAACCGTATTTGACAGATGGCTTCTGCTGGTATATGATCAGGGGTAAGAGAGTTTGTGGGGGTCATAGACTTCTCCTGGAGACGGGGCCCACGCTGGAAAACGCCAGCGCGCGCTCCGTCTTTTTTCGTGTGTCGCGCGATGTGCTATCCTGAGCCTGGCGACAGTGTTGTCCACGATCACCAACGAAGGAGATATCATCCCTATGGCATTTCACCCTCAGACGATCATCGAACCGTTCCGTATCAAGATGGTCGAGCCGATCACCGCGACCCAGCCAGCCGACCGCGAAGCCGCCCTACGGGAGGCCCACTATAATCTCTTTCAGATCCCTGCCGAAAAAGTGCTCATCGATCTGCTGACCGACTCGGGGACCGGCGCAATGAGCACCGAGCAGTGGTCGGGGATGCTTCGGGGCGATGAGAGTTACGCCGGGAGTCGATCCTTCTATAAGCTGGAAGCGGCCGTCAAAGATATTACGGGCTTTCACCACATCATCCCCACCCACCAGGGACGCGCCGCCGAACGCATCCTCTTCAGTACGATCTGTCGGCCTGGCGATGTCATTCCTTCTAATACCCATTTCGATACGACGCGCGCCAATATCGAAGCGGCTGGCGCCGAGGCGCGCGACCTTGCCATCGCCGAGGCGCACCATCCAGCGGTTATCCATCCCTTCAAAGGCAATATGGATGTCGATCTGCTCCAACAAACCATCGCTGAGGTCGGCGCGGAGCATATCCCTGTCTGCATGCTCACGATCACCAATAACTCTGGTGGCGGCCAGCCAGTGAGCATGGAGAATGTGCGTGCGGTCAGTGCCATCTGCCATGCCCATAACATCCCGCTCTTCATCGACGCCTGTCGTTTTGCCGAGAATGCCTGGTTCATCAAACAGCGCGAGCCTGGCTATGCCGACCACACCCCCCTGGAGATCGCGCGCGAGCTTTTCCGCCTGGCGGACGGTTGCACGATGAGCGCCAAGAAGGATGGTATGGCGAATATCGGTGGCTTCCTGGCGATGCAACAAGATGAATGGGCGGCGCGTTGTCAGAACCTGTTGATCCTCACCGAAGGCTTCACTACCTATGGCGGCCTCGCAGGCTACGATATGGAGGCTATCGCCGTCGGCCTCTATGAAGCCCTGCATGAAGACTACCTGCGCTATCGCATTCGTACCGTGGCATATCTCGGCGATAAGCTGATTGCCGCGGGCATCCCGATCGTCCAGCCCACCGGCGGCCATGCCGTCTATCTTGATGCAGGCGCCTTGCTACCACATATCCCATCCGCGCAATATCCCGCGCAGGCGCTCTGTGTTGAACTCTATCGCTTGGCCGGCGTCCGGGCCGTCGAGATCGGCAGCGTGATGTTCGGGCGGCCACGTGCCGATGGCTCGGAGGATGCCGCGCCGCTAGAATTGGTCCGCCTGACGTTTCCACGCCGTGTCTATACGCAGAGCCATGTCGATTATCTGACCGAGGCGCTGCTTTATCTCGGCGCGCATACCGCGACGATCCGTGGCCTGCGCATCACCTGGCAGGCGCCAGCGCTCCGCCATTTCACGGCGCACTTCGCCCCGCTCGGTGTGGAAGCCGCCATAGGCTGATCCCACGCACAACCCCTGGGCGTGCGGCGCAGCGTGACAGCGGCCTCTGCCCGTGGTGGATGGAGCGGCCTGGCATATTCACGGCGATTCAGCGCAAGTGCGCATGGATCGCCGCGCGTGCGGCGTGGAAACCGCACATGCCATGGACGCCACCGCCCGGTGGCGTTGACGAGGAACAGAAGTAGAGGCCGGGAACAGCGGTGGCGTAGGGATTGAGGCTGACCGTCGGACGCGTAAACAGTTGTGTCAGATCTTGCGCGCCGCCATTGACATCGCCGCCGATATAGTTGGGGTTATAGGCCTCCAGGTCGGCGGGCGCCAGTGTGTGGATCGCCAGGATGCGATCGCGAAAGCCCGGCGCAAAGCGCTCGATCTGGTTCAGGATGCGTTCCGTCATATCGACACGCGAGCCATTTGGGACGTGGCAATAGGCCCAGACTGCTTCTTTTCCGGCCGGGGCGCGCGTCGGATCATGATGGCTCTGCTGTGCCAATAACACATACGGCCGGTCGACGGTTTCGCCGTGCCAGATGGCATACTCTGAGGATGCAATCTCGACGAGTGTTCCGCCGAGGTGGACGGTACCTGCACGGCCACACAATGGGTCGCGCCAGGGGATCGGGCCATCCAGCGCGATGTCAAGCTTGAATGCACCCGGCCCATAATGGAAGCGCTGGAGCGCGCGTTGGTAGCCAGGTGGAAGCGCGTCGCCCGCGATTGCCAGCGCCTGGCGTGGCGTCACGTCGAGGAGCGTGACGCGAGCAGACGGTAATTGGGCCAGCGTGGTGACAGGTTCGCCGGTGCGGATCTCGCCGCCAAGGTCGCGCAGGTAAGCGGCCATGGCGTTGGCGAGCATCTGGCTGCCACCACGCGGGAAGGGCCAGCCGACGGCATGGCCCGCCAGCAGTAAGACCAACCCAAACGCCGCGCTGGGCGATCGACTCAGCGGTAGCAACGAATGCGCGCTCATGCCTGCCAGCAAGGCTTGTGCCGGTGGGTCGCGGAAGATCGCTCGCGCGAGTGTCTGGGCTGCCAGTAGAGCTGGCACCCCAAAGCGCGCCAGGGCGAGCGGGTGGCGGGGGAAGCGCAATGGTCCCAGTAGTGCCGGAGCAAGATCATTCCAGCGCCGTGCCAGTGAGCCAATCACCCTCCTATACGCCGGGCCGTCGCGTCCCAGCGCAGCGGCGGTCTCCGCAACGGAGCGCGTCAGCATCGCCGCGGGGCGACTATCCAGTGGGTGCGCCGCCGCAATCGGTGGCGCAATCCATTCGACTCCATAGCGCTCCAATGGCACGGTCCGCATGAATGGCGAGCCAACACCCAGTGGATGGATCGCTGAGCAGATATCATGAACGAAGCCAGGCATCGTCAACTCCGCCGATCGCATTCCACCGCCGATACGCGCATTGCCCTCGATGACGACTACCGATCGCCCAGCGCGGGCGATGGTGATTGCCGCCGCCAGCCCATTAGGTCCGGCGCCGACGATTACGGCGTCATATGCCGTCACGCGGCGTGCCATACTTACTCCTCCTTTGCTGTACACTCCATGTATCGACCAGTCTGGCGTCGGCGCGTAGCCACAGCGCGCCGCGAGGCACCCCTTACCGGGCGTGTTAGAGTCAGCACCGGTGGACACAATCGCAGGGCAACCGGGGCTAATTTGCGGTCGCGGGGTTACCAATGCCCGCTACAATCGGTTGCCCATCAGGCTGCTCAGGTGACCACTCGGTGGCGATCAAACGCCGCCCCGAGACCATTTGCGAGCGGGGTGATGCCAGATAGACCGCGGGCGCGGCGACGAGGGCGGGGTCGATGAGCCCCTGCCGTACCTCGTCTGGTAGTTCCGTGGGAAGCATACCGGTCGCGGTGATGCCACCGGGCAATAATTCATTGAGTCGGATGCCGGTCCCCGCCAGATCCTGCGCCCAGATTGCCGAAGCCGCTTCGAGCCCAGCTTTTGATGGTCCATAGGGCGAGAAACCACGCCGCTTCATCGTTGCATAATTCATGCTGATGTTGATAACGCTTCCTGATTGCTGCTGGAGCATATATGGGAGGACGGCCCGGGTCATCAAGAATGGTCCCGTGAGGTTGGTCGCGATGACCGTCTGCCAGATCTCTGGGTCGATCTCCCAGAAACGCGGCGGGTCATTGAAGAAATTCGGCGTCACGAATTTCATACCGCGAGCGGCGTTGTTGACCAACACATCGATTTTGCCGAAGCGTGCCACGGTTTGTTCTGCAACATCAGCGCAACTGGCGGCATCTGCGACATCGGCCAGCAACGCGAAGACGCGATCGGATGCGCCCGCGGCCGCGATGGCGTGGGCCGTAGCGTCCAACTCATCGCGTTCGCGGGCCGCAGTCAGGACGACGCGCGCTCCCTGCGCGCCATACGCCAATGCGATGGCTCTCCCGATTCCCCGGCCTGCTCCCGTCACGATTGCCACGAAGCCATCGAGTTCGTTCAACCTGTGTGCTCCTCTCTGCTCGTTCCACTACTCATTGATGCGGTCTCGCGCCACCGCCCCACTCAGATTGTACGGTGCGATGGAATTGATAAAGAAGCGCCGCCGTGGCTGTCATAGCCACGGCGGCGCTCCAGGCATCAGGCCACAAACCCCGCGTTAGTGACCG
>DAIDHM010000009.1 GCA_027459705.1 Ktedonobacteria bacterium
ATCCTGGGGATCATCATCGGCACGACGACGACCGTTGAGTCCGCTTTTGGCATCACCTTTGGTCTCTATCAAGCACTCTCCGCGCTGGGTGGCCTGTGGGTGCCGCCGGCGATTCTGCCGGCGACGATGCTCGCCATCGGCGAGAAACTGCCGACATATCAGGCGGCAGCGATGGGGTGGCGGCTGGCCAACGGTCAGTCAATTGCCTGGGCGAGCATCCTGGGATTGTTGATCTGGACGATAATTTTTACAAGCCTCGCGACCATCTTCACCCGCCGCGCGTTGCGGACACGCTGAGTGATGGCTCCTGAGCAAGGACCACAGCTTGAGCTTGCGAACTTCCGGATTCGTAGATACACTGTGGGAAAATGCGTGCGAGCGGGTTCAGGTCACCATAGGACATAGTCGGTACGGGTATTGAGAGGAGCCATGCAATGAGACAAGCGCACGGCGTGCCCAGTGTCGAAGAACGCCTTGCCTCGCCATGGCTGATCTGGGGCATCTGGATCTTCTGGCTGTTCTTTCTGATCCAGGTGGTGGTGTCGATCCTGCAGGTGGCAGCGCTGGGGCCAAAGATACTGGATTTGCTGGGTATAGGGATTTTTATCAGTCTCTACCTGTGGATAACCTGGCAAGAAGCGCATCTGTTGAGCCAGCCTGTCCCCGCCGGGAATCCCATGCAGCGCAGGATGTTCCTCGCAACTGCCCTTTTGGCGACATTGGCGACCGTGCTGTGCTGGATCCAAGGCCCAGAAGCGCTGGGGAGCTTTATGTATGTCTGTGCCTGTGCCGTGCCACAATTCAAGCTGCGTGAGGCCATTGGAGTCTGTGCGGCATTGTTGCTGTGGGTCTTCGGCCTCGGTCTCCTTACCAGGGAGCCACCGGGCACAGTCGGCCAATTCCTCTTTTTGATCCCGGCCATCGGGACGATTGTGTACTTCTTCAGCCAAGCGATCCACACCAATCAAGAATTGCGGGTCGCGCGCCGCGAGATCGCGCGGTTGGCGATCTCGGAAGAGCGGCTCCGTTTCGCGCGCGATCTGCATGATTTGTTGGGCCACTCCCTCTCGCTCATCACGCTCAAAAGTGAACTGGCGGGACAATTGATTGCGGAGGACCCTGACGCGGCGCAGCGCGAAATGCGGGATATTGAATCAGCAGCGCGGAGCGCCTTGCGCGAAGTGCGCGAAGCGGTCGCTGGCTATCGCCAGACAACGCTGGTGGATGAATTGGCTCGCTCGCGTGAATTGTTGCGCGCAGCGGGGATTGGCTGCGAGATACGTACGGAATACACCGCATTACCCGCCGCCATTGAGGACATGTTGACCTGGGTGGTGCGCGAAGGCATTACCAATGTGATTCGTCACAGCCGCGCCCAAAATTGCGCGGTAGCCATTGCTGCGGTCCCTGGCAATCACGTAATACTGACGATCCAGGATGATGGTCAGGGGCCGCTGTCGTCCGCATCCGAGTCCGGCCCTGGCAATGGACTGCGCGGCATCCGCGAACGTATCGCCAGTGTGGCGGGGCAATGCGAAGCGGGGCGATCATCACCGCGAGGCTTCCGCCTCGCGATCAAGTTGCCGCTCACGGCGCCCATACCGCTACGCATGACACCATCCCAATCGGTAATTGGAGGAGAGAGGGGCAGTCGATGATTAGCGTGGTGTTGGCGGAAGATCAGGCGATGGTACGTGGCGCACTGGCGGCCTTACTGAAACGCGAGGCTGACATCGAGATTGTCGCCGAGGTCGCCAGCGGTGATGCGGTATTGGAGGCTGTGCAACGGACCCAACCCGATGTTGTCCTGCTGGATATTGAAATGCCCGGCATGAGTGGCCTTGATGTTGCCGAACGCTTGCACGCGCGATTCCCCGGCTGCAAAATGCTGATCCTGACCACGTTTGGACGGCCCGGCTATCTGCGTCGTGCCATGGAACATGGCGTTGTGGGCTTTCTCGTCAAGGACGCCCCGGCGGCACAATTGGCGACCGCCATCCGCCGCGCGATGGCTGGCGAGCGTGTGATCGATCCCCAACTGGCTTCGGCGGCGCTCAGCGATGGGACGAGTCCGCTCACGGAACGCGAGCACGCTGTGCTGCTCCTCGTACGGAAAGGGGCGAGCAACGCTGAGATCGCGACAACGCTGGCGCTCACCGAAGGCACCGTGCGGAACTATCTTTCAACGGCCATGCAGAAGCTCCAGGCGACCTCGCGCAATGAGGCCGCGACGCGTGCGGAACAGAAAGGGTGGCTGTGACGCAACCATTAAAACGAGCATTCCATCTCCATGTCTCGCTGGGGACGACCGCGATCTTCGCTTCCTCGCGTGATATACTTCTCACATCATATCATGCGATACGGTAACAGGCGTCAATCATCAGCGACCGTGTGGGACGCGGGCGAGTTGAAAACTGGAGCGCGATTGCGCAGGGAGCGTAGAGAATTCGATGACCATCCATCCTGATATCGCCAAGGTCCTGGTGGGCCAGGCCGCCCTGGCGGAACGCGTCGTGGAGCTCGGCCAGCAAATCAACACCGACTATGCCGGGAAAGAGATCGTCCTGGTTGGTGTCTTGAAAGGCGCTTTGCTCTTCATGGCCGATCTCGCCCGCGCGATCGACGCCATCCCACTGGCGCTGGATTTCATGGCGATCTCCAGCTATGGGAACCAGACGGTATCCCAGGGAGTGGTCCGCATCATCAAGGATCTGGATCAGCCCATTGATGGCAAGCATATCCTGATCGTCGAAGATATCATCGATAGTGGTCTGACCTTGCATTATCTGCTCGATCTGCTGGGGCAACGGCAACCGGCGTCGTTACGGGTCTGTGCGCTGTTGGATAAATCAGCGGGGCGCGTCAAGCCAGTGCAGCCAGATTATGTTGGTTTCGCGGTCCCCAATGAGTTCGTCGTCGGCTATGGCCTCGATTACGCCCAACGTTACCGTAACTTGCCCTATATCGGCGTATTACGGCCGGAAGTGTATTTGGAAAAATGAGCGCAGATGCACGATCATCTGCACGCGCGATCAGTCACGCGCTCGCGGCAACTCCATACAAAAGTACCCAGCAAACCAGGAATGTATGCTATACTTGCTTATACTGTTTTCTCCGTTCGCAGAGTGATGGAATGAAACGATGGGCACTGAAGCTGATACCTGTCGCACGTTTGTCGTGCCGCGACTCTACCAGGCAGGCTGGAACAATGAGCAGATCCGCGAGCAGGTGACGTTCACCGAAGGCCGCATCATTGTGGGCACCCCCATGCGTCGCGCCAGGCCCAAACGCGCGGATTATCTACTGGTCTATCAACGCGATTATCCTCTGGCTGTCGTCGAGGCCAAGGCCGATTATCACCAGGCGACCGATGGCATGCAGCAGGCCAAAGACTATGCTCGCATCCTGAATTTGCTCTTCGCCTACGCGACGAACGGTACCACGATTGTGGAATTCGACGCGACAACCGGCATCGAGCAGGAGATCGATCACTTCCCCACGCCGCGTGACCTCTGGAATCGCTCGCGGGTGTACCGGGGATTGGATGCCGCGTTAGAGGATAAGATACTGGCGCCGTACCATTATTCTGAAAAGGTGCCCCGCTATTATCAGCAGATCGCCATCAATCGCGCGGTCGAAGCCATCGTGAGCGGACGGAATCGGCTGCTGTTGACGCTGGCAACCGGGACGGGCAAAACGGTCATCGCGTTTCAGATCGCCTGGAAACTCTGGAAAAGTGGCTGGAATCGCCGCGATCAGCCGGGACGGCAACCGCGCATTCTGTTCCTGGCGGATCGCACGGTGCTCGTTGATGATCCCAAAGATAAGACGTTCGCGCCGTTTGGCGATGCCCGCCATAAAATCAGCCATGGGAAAGCATTGAAAAGCCGCGATATCTATTTTGCGACGTATCAGGCGCTCTCAGGGGACGACACCCGCCCGCCGCTGTATCTAGCATACGCGCCAGACTTCTTTGATCTCATCATCGTGGATGAGGCACACCGGGGCAGCTCGCGGGATGATTCATCGTGGCGCGATATTTTGGATTATTTCACCGGCGCCACGCAGCTCGGTATGACCGCGACCCCATTGCGCCAGGACAATCGCGACACGTATCTCTACTTTGGCGATCCGCTCTACACCTATAGCTTGAAAGAAGGCATTCAGGATGGCTTCCTGGCGCCCTACCAGGTGCGGCGCATCGTGACGAGCATCGATGCCACCGGCTATCGGCCCTATGCTGGCGAGACCGATACATTTGGGCGCGAAATTCCCGACCAGGAATATACTACGGCGCAATTCGAGCGAAAAATCTCGATCCCCGAGCGCACAAAAGCGCTGGCGCAACATCTCACCAATTATCT
>DAIDHM010000015.1 GCA_027459705.1 Ktedonobacteria bacterium
ATCGCCACCCCCGCCATTACAAGGATCAAGCTCTGGCGGATAATGCACACTTCCGGCAGGATCAGCCGTTTCAGTAGGAACTTGAGGAATCTGTTGTTGTGTGATGTCCAAATACGCCACGGGGTCATTGTAAGGTGGTGGGGGTAATCCCGCTAAATTTGCCAAATAGATCATGAAGAGCGAGAGTTTGATAAAGGCGTTATTACATGATGCGCATCCGGTGGGATCGGTCCGCGTCGTCGGGTTATCCCCCACATACGCGTAGCGGTTTGGCCCCTGCACCCAATCCGCGCTGGTGAACTGACCGACATACGGGTCGTAGTAGCGCGCGTTGTAGTACAGCAAGCCCGAAGGATCGCTGTGCTGGCCGGTAAAGCTGAGATCAGTCGGCATCGTACCCTGGGTATAGCGTAGGGTGCCATACTGCGCGAAGAGTTGCGCGGCCATCAGATGTCCCGCCGCATCCAACGCCGCTCCGACGCTGCTCAGCCCGTCGTGTACCAGGGACGAGAGCGTCCCATTCACCCGCTCTGCCGTCACGAGTGCAGTGGGATAGTAATAGCTGGTCGTCGTCGTCGTGCCGGTGGTGCTGACTTCCTGATCCGCGCCGACATACGTCGTGGTCGTGGTCGTGCCGCCGCTGGTCACCGTCTGCTGCACCCGCTGCCCGCTACCATCGTAGGCATAGCTCGCCGTGCTCGTCGGCGCACTGGCCGCGTTCTGCCAGCTCAGCAGCCGCCCGAGGGCATCGTAGGCCATCGTCTGCCCGGTGTTGGTCCCGTTGGCGCACTGCGTCCCGCTTCCGGAGAGCGAGCGGCAGGTCATATCACCGGCCGCATCGTAGGCCACGGTGTAGCCGCTGGCTCCCGTCACCGCATCAAGGTGCGCCGGATCATAGTACTGGTAGCCACTGCCCGCTGGCCCCTGGATGAAGCGATCCAGCGCGTCATAGGTATAGCTCTGGGCATAGTTGGCTGAAGTCAGCGTGCCGGGTGACAGCCCAACGCCGCAACCGGGGTCCCGGTGCTCCCTGCCCAGTTAGCCGGTTCACCTGGTCGTAGCGAAAGACCTGGTTGTCCGTCCCGGTGGGGAGGGTCGTCTGCGTCGTCTGCACATTGCCGACATTGTCGAAACTCCGCGTCTGCACGAAGTCGGTCGTCGTCCCCGTCTGCACCTGGATGCCGGTGAGACGCGCCATGGCATCGAAGCTCTGCGTCCCGGTTGGGGTGCCATTGCCAACATCAGGTACTGAGTCAAGATGTGTCATGATACTGCGCTATCAATCCGATCTTATTAAAGACTTTCCAAGATGATATGATGAAAGAAAAGCGATTCGCGATCATGGCGTTTTAAACGCAAGGGGGAGGTTTGATAAAATGACTGAATTATTACGCCAAGTTATCGCCGCGCTGGAACAACTTCCAGATATTGAACAAGATGCGGTTGCGCAACACATTCTGCAGGATCTCTTAGGAGAGGAACGATGGGACGCAGCCTTTGCTGATCCACGATCTGAGCAATTTTTTGCCACTATGGTATTGCAAGGAGAAGAGGAGGCCAAGCAAGGCCATTTGCGGACTGCGCCAACGAAGCAAAGCGAGTAGAAGGTATGCACTCAGTGACCATCTCGCCCTTCTGGAAACTCTTCGATGCGTTACCTCTTGAAATACAAGATGGGGCACGTGAAGCGTTCACGCAGTTCCAACAAGATCCTTTCTATCCTAGTCTGCGGTTTAAAGAAGTAAACAAACGTTACAGAATTTGGTCTGCCAGGGTCAATGATTCCTATCGAGTTTTGGGATATCGTCGTGATGAGGAAATCCGATGGTTCTGGATTGGGACTCATGCGGAATATGAGCGATTGCTTGAGCAGGTAAAATAGCGACATACCTCTGCTTCGGATTCGATGATGCTGGTGTCGGTCGCTGGTGTGGGTTCGCCGCGACAGATTGGCTCGCCAAAGTGCCCGTGTCGCTGGCAGCGGTCGTGGGAGCGGGTTGCTTCAGGGGCGTGTGGAGAAGGGCCGCCGCGCACAGTTCGTGCGAAGTGAATAAAATTTCACCCACCGCTCCTTGACATTTCCCAGGCAATGGGATATCCTGAAGCGTAGGGTCGGCACGCTTCATTGGTAAGCGCAACCTACAGATATGTGCTCGTAGCTCAGTGGATTAGAGCGTTGGCCTGCGGAGCCAAAGGTCGGAGGTTCGAATCCTCTCGGGCACGCCAGATTCCCTCGCAAGTGCCGCTCGTCGTCGATGAGCGGCATTTTCATTGCCTGGGAATCAAGCGCTAACTGACCCATCCTCCTGATTGGCCGGGAGGGTCACATTGCGGGCCACGGGGTATCTTCCGTGTCATCATGGAATAGTAAAGAAGGCTCGGCAGACATGACACAGCGACATGGGCGCGAGTATGCGCCCTTCCTCACTGCTCTCTGCGGCACGCTCATCGTGTTGCTCGCCGCCTGTGGCGCACAGTCGCAGATCGACCCGCCCGGCCAGAACTCCGGTTCGCCGCAAAACGCCGCAGGTGTTTTCAATTTCGACACCTCCCACCTCGGCGTAGGTGCGGTTGGCACCCCCATCGCGGTCTACGATGCATTTACGACCGTGACCACAAACTTCACGATCACCAATGTCACGACGTTGACGGCCACCGCCAATCAGAACGTCGGGACGATCGCCATCCCCGCTGGATATCAGTTTTTACGCATTGATGTCAACCTGACGAATACCAGCGCCTCCGCAACCGGGTGTGGCAATCCCAAAGCCGAAGTCGCCGTCGGCAACTGCACAGAATACCTCAGTCCGCTCGCGAACTTCCGTCTGATGGACGATCAGTTACGCCAATGGCCTACTACCACCGGCGCGGCTGAGAAGTGCAGCGATACCGCGCACGCGGCCGCGGACAATATCGATTGCAGTATGCGTCAGTGGTTGCAGTTGCTCAATCCTGGCGATCGCGGCATTCCGCAGGGTGGGTTGACCCCGGGAATGAGCTTTAATGGCACATTGTACTTCCTCGTTCCACTCAGTGTGCATAATTATAGCTTATTCTTTGCCCCTTACCGCTTCACCGCGGTGGCAGCCGCTCCGCCAACGACCAACACCACCCCAACCACGAAAACGCTGGTGCCCACCGCGACAGCGACGAGCATCGCCCCCACTCCGACCAACCCTGCCACCGGCGCGACCAACGCTATCACGGCTGGTACGGCGCCCTACACCGTCGTTGATATCGGTTTCAGTATCTGACCTCGGATGGGGAGCGATGCCGCATCACTCCCCATCTGTCCCTCATCTGGCAATCACGATTCCCACCCATAGTCCTCCGTGCCCCATTGAGATCTACCTGCTCGCGTCTGGCGCGCACCGCGCAAACTGATACGCCGCGCGCAGATCTCGCAATATGTGCTATACTATCAGCCATACATCAGAGGGAGACAACGCCGTCGCCTTCACCACCCGCGCCATCGCGCGGGCATCTCTACATGAGACGGAGGATGCAGGGTGGAAACTCGCATCCCTACGGCGATCGTCGGCGTGACCGGATATGAGGGTGTCAATGTCGCGCGATTGCTCGCCGAACACCCACGTTTCCAGGTCATTGAAGTCACCGCGCGCGCCACGGCTGGCGTGCCGCTGGGTGTCGCCCTCCCCGCCCTCGCGGGAAGTTCCGTGGCCGACCTCCCCATCCGCGAGTCCGTGGCGGATGCCGCGCTGGTCTTCCTCGCCGTGCCGCATGGACCAGCGGCGACCCTGGCCGCCGAATATCGCCGCGCCGGTCGGCGTGTCATCGACATCTCCGCGGATTTCCGCCTCTCTGATCCTGCCCTCTACGCGCGCTGGTATAACCACGACCACCCCGCGCCAGAGCTCCTCCCCGGTGCCGTCTATGGCCTCAGTGAATGGCACCGCCCGGCGATTCGCCAGAGTGATCTCATTGCCAATCCCGGCTGTTTCCCCACGGCGGCGCTCCTCGCGCTGCTACCGGCGGTGGCGGCGCAATTGGTCGAGCCCGACCTGATTGTCGACGCGAAGACGGGGGTCAGCGGCGCGGGACGTTCGCCGTCCCGCCGGGTGCATTTTTCAGAGACTTCAGACTCCGTGACAGCCTATGGCGTCAATGGGCATCGCCATCTGCCAGAGATCGAAATGGAACTGGGTAATATGGCGGAAAGCGGCCAGGCGCCACGGGTCACGTTCATCCCCCACCTTGTTCCTATGAATCGCGGCATCCTCGCCACCTGCTACGCAACCTTGCGCGCTGGCATCACCGAGACAGAGGTCCGCGCCGCTTACCAGGAGCGCTATCAGGGAGAACCCTTCATCACCCTCCTCGACCAGCCACCAGAGACGGGCTGGGTGCGCGGGAGCAATCGCTGCCTGATCATGCTGCGGGTTGATGCCGCGCGTCAGCGACTGATCGTCGTAAGCGCCATCGATAATTTGATGAAGGGCGGCGCTGGCCAGGCAGTACAGAATGCCAATTTGATGTATGATCTGCCTGAGACTATGGGATTGACCCAGGCAGGAGTGTGGCCCTGATGATTGAGGTGGATATCGACCAGATCTGCGATTTAGAACACGATCTGGCGCGCCCTCCGGTCGTCATCAAGATCGGGGGGAGCACGTTAGATGACGCGCGCCCGGCACTGATCGAGATTGCGAATCTGTGGCGCGCTGGTTGGCAACCGATCGTTGTCCATGGCGGTGGTCCGGCGATCAATGCGATGCTCGAACGCCTGGGTGTTGTGCCGCGCTTCATCAACGGCCGCCGCGTGACCGATGCCGCGACGCTGGAAGTCGTGCGGGCGGTGTTGGTCGGCCAGATCAACAGTGAGCTCGTTCGTTTACTGGATGGTTATAACTGCGCGGCAGTCGGCCTGAGCGGTCTGGACGGCCAGCTCGTGCGGGCGCGCCGCGCGGCGGCCGAGCTGGGCCTGGTAGGGTTGATTCAGGCGGTCTATCCCGCGCTGATCCGCACGATTTCGCGCGCCGGCTTCGTCCCGGTTATCGCTCCCCTCGGCTTAGGGCCAGATGATGAAGTGTTGAATATCAACGCCGATGACGTGGCGACCGCTGTGGCGACAGCGCTTGGCGCGACGGCATTGATATTCCTGAGCAACGTGCCGGGCGTGAAAGACGATGCCGGAATGCTGATCCCGCGACTGACCCGCGCGCGTGCTGAAGCCTTGATCGCGACCGGGGTCATCACTGGCGGGATGGTGCCAAAGATCGAAGGTTGCCTCCACGCGCTGACATATGTCGAGTCCGTCCACATCGTGGATGGTGCGATGCCGCACGGCATCTGCCGATCGCTGATGGGGCGCGATCACCCTGGGACGTGCATTATCGAATAGCGGCGACCGTCCAGACCGCGGAATTCATCCGGGCGGATTCACCGCATTGACCTGTGCGCGGATGCTCCGAGCAGATCTGCGCTGGAGGAGGAGTATGCGATCTGCCCAACGCCACCCACTCTTGCCGATGCTGCTGATCGCCATTGTCTTGCCGCTGTTGCTCTTCTTGATCTTTCTGCGGATAGCGGATCATACGTTCCAACTCCTCGGACTCTCGCGGGCTGGAGCATTTTGGTTGATTGGTTTTTCGCTGGTTGGCGGAGTGGTCAATATCCCGATCACGCGGCGCCGCATCGAACTGGCAGACCCCGCGTTGCGCGCGATGGCGCCCTGGATGCAGGCGCTCCTGCAGACCGTTCATTATTATCCCCCGCTGGTCACCGAGCAGGTGCTGGCTATCAATGTCGGTGGTTGCCTCGTGCCGGTGGTCTTCTCGGCCTACCTGCTGACGCTGCGCAATACCTCGGTTGTCGCGGCACTCGGGACGATGGTGATTGTGGCGATGGTGGCATTCACACTGGCACGTCCCATGCCCGGCATGGGGATCACGCTGCCCGGCTTCATTCCGCCGATCGTTGCCGCGCTGGCGGCGCACTTCCTGGCACAGGCTGTGGGGATGCCCCAGAGCGCGCCACCTGTCGCCTATATCGGTGGGACGTTAGGGACACTGATCGGGGCGGATCTGCTGAACCTGCCGCGTGTATTGAATGGCGCCTTGTTGGCCAACACCGACTCCCCCAATCGGAGGCATATCGCCAGCATCGGTGGCGCGGGAGTGTATGATGGCATCTTCCTCACTGGCATCATCGCGCCCTTTCTGGCCTGAGGCCGATGTCGACCAGGCTGATCGCGCAGTCGCGAGAAAGGAGCAGTGCTCTCATGGATCACTTGACTGTGCAGCCCGCCATAGTACGCTACCTGCTGACGGTCGCCAACCAGCCGGACGATCAATGGGAAGGATTTTATCATCCCGCTTATAGTGGAAGCAATCTGGAATACCTTTTTCAGATTGCCTTCACGGGTTATGCGCTGGTGGCCATCCAGCGGCAAGTTCCGGCCTGGTGTGGGCCGACATCGCCCATTGGCACAGCATTGCTGGCGTTGTCCCGGCGCATGCGGGCGGCGCTGACCACACACTATTGGACGGCGCGACGTCCGGACCCCGATCCGATCCGTCAGGCGAATATCATGTATTCTGGCCATCTCTCTTGCCTACTCAGCCTGACAGAACTGTACGGCGCTGCGGCAGAGGCGGACACGCCATTCACCATCACGCGGACCGATGGTCTACCCATCGCCACCTATGACCACGCGAGAGTTGCACGTGCCATCCACACGCAGATGGTGCGGTCCGCCAGCCATGGTGTAGCCTGCGAGCCCGGCGTGATCTATGTCTGCTGTAACGATCACGCTGCCTTGAGCAATATCCTCTATGACCACTGCCATCCCGGCGAAGATCTCAGCGCCATCAATGCTGCCTGGGTCGCCTGGGTGCGCCAGCGCATGGTGCTGGCGCGCTGGCATCGCGCGCTACCTGGCCCCCCTGGTGGCGTCCTCAGTGCCGCCCATCAGGAGCAGACCAATCGTTCGTTGCCTTTCGCCTCCAATTTTACCGATGCCTGGGGATTGGCGCTGTTGACGCCCTTCGCGCCCGACCTCGCGGCCGAGCTGGCGCCGCGTCTGTGGCGCCGTCGCGTTCGGACGCGCGCCGGCTCCTATCTGCCATCGCTCAGCCTGCTCACGCGCATGGAAGCATCCGACGCTGGCCTCAACACCGGCTTCGCGTATGTCCTGGCCCGTGAGCTGGGCGCGGATATGATCGCCACCGAACTGCGCGCCTGGGCCTGGCAGCACCTGCGCCCCCGCGCGGAACGCGATCATGCCTGGCTGGACGGTCAACATAGCGCGCTCTACACCACGGCACTCTTTGCTCTGGGCGATGCATTAGCCCCTGGCGATCTTGGCCGCATCTTCAAGGATCCCCCACGCACCCTATCCACCGCGCCACGGGTTGCGCTTTTGGATCCCCCTGAAGCCATTCTGGATATGGCGCATTGGGATGCGCGCACCCAGCAATTACGGCTCCGTCTGGCGCCAGATGCACCCACCGCTCGCGTCTGTATCACCGGGTGCTCGACACTACCGGTTAGCGTGGGCGCTGCGCAATCTCAGATTGTGTATCAGGCGGATGTCAGCCAGGCGTCGCTGGATCTTCACCCCGGGATAATGACGATGCTCAATATTTGACGCAGTACTCACCCCTGTGCTAGAACGTAAGAACGTACATTGTTGGTGAGCATGCCTCGATTGATGGACTGAAGCGAGGCGTAATGGTCTTACGCGTAGCTACCAGTGCGTCCATCGCTTGACCTTGAAGCATGCTCACCACATACCTGTGAATCCGCGGAATTGCCGAAATCGCTGGCTTGGAGTACGGGCAGCCGGAGCACGAGCGCATTCCAGAGGAAGTAAGTGGATATTCGATGGCCAGCCAGACTTCAGGCGGACTGCCAGCTTCAGGACACGACCCACTCCACCCACACGATCTGATCGACCACGACCCAGCGCACCAGGCAAACGGGAGCGCCGATCGGCATGAGGAGAGCATCACCAGGCGGCCTGAAGCAGCGCCACCCGCTACCACGGGCGGCACCACCGCACAAGGAACCAACGTTGACGGGCCGAACAAATGGGTGGTGTTGGGGATCCTGGCGTGTGGCGTCTTTATGTCCACTTTGGATTCCTCAATCGTGAATATCAGTCTGCCAGCCATTGCCCATTATTTCAAGGTCCCGTTGAGCGGTTCAGTGGAATGGGTCATCATCGCCTATCTGGTCATTATCGCGGCGATCTTGCTCTCGATCGGGCGCCTGGCTGATATGATCGGCCGGAAACCGTTATGGGTCGCCGGTTTGCTGATCTTTACCCTGGGGTCAACCATCTGTGGACTCTCACCTACGCTCGGGTTTCTGGTAGCGGCGCGCGCTTTTCAAGGAATCGGCGGTGCGTTGCTCTTTGCGGTGAGTCCCGCGATGCTCACTGCCGCGTTTCCCGCCGAGGAACGCGGTCGCGCGCTCGGGTATAACGCGCTGATCGTCGCGCTGGGTGTGAGCGTTGGCCCAACGGTCGGCGGCCTCTTGACCCAATATTTTACCTGGCGCTGGATCTTCTATGTCAATGTGCCGATTGGCATCGTCGCGGTAGTGCTCTCCTGGCGCGTTCTCCGCGAACGCCATCAGCGCGCCCCGAGCCAGTTCGATCCTCTGGGGGCCATCTTGCTCGCGATCGGGCTGGGATCGTTGACCCTGGATCTCTCCTTTGGCCAGGAATGGGGTTGGACATCTGGTGGTGTGCTGGCGTTAGGTGGCGTGGCGATCGTCGCGCTCGTGGCGTTCATCCTGACCGAGCAACGGGTTGCGGCGCCCGTCGTCGATCTCCAACTCTTCCGCAATCGGCTCTTCTCGTCGGCGAATATCAGTTTGTTGATCAGTTTTCTGGCACTCTTTGCCGTGAGTTTCCTGTTGCCCTTCTACTACGAAGAGCTACGCGGCTTTGAAATTATCAAGTCCGGCCTCCTCCTGACCCCCTTGCCTATCACCATTGCCGTGGTGGCACCCTTCAGCGGGCGATTGGCGGATCGTTTTGGGACGCGTTGGTTGGCGGCTGGTGGATTAACAATCGCTACCATTGGATTAGTGTTGCTCTCCACCATCACCCCACAATCGTCGGTTTTCGATCTGATCTGGCGATTGGTCTTGATTGGATTGGGCCAGGCTCTGTTTCAATCGCCGAACAACAGCGCCTTGATGGGTTCGGCGCCACGTGGTCGGCAGGGCGTCGCCTCTGGTATGTTGGCTACCGGGCGTGTCATCGGACAGAGCCTGAGTGTCGCCCTGGTGGGCGCCATCTTCACCGGCTTTGGCAGTGCCGCCGCTGGCCAGCGCTTGGTGCTCGGCAGCGCGCACGATCCTCAGGTGGTCGCCGCGCTGCAACAGACCTTCATCGCTGGTTTCCACGCCGCATTCCTGGTCTGCGCGGCGATCTGTAGTGTCGGCATTCTCACGTCCCTGGTCCGCGGCAATGATCAGAAGGCGCGCCAGAAGGGTTAGGAAAATTGGGGGAACGCTTCGCTCTCTGTCTGCCTTGTGCTATGGTACAGGAGAATCGGCTGTCCGGTCGTATGGGGACAGCCATTGCGCGCTCATGAGGTGAAGTACCATGTCTAACCCAACTCCCCAGCCGCCCCAGAACACCGCGCCGCACCTGACCGTCGAAGAACTCCTGGATGCTACCGACCAGGATTACGAATTAGACGCCGCGGCGGCGGAAGAAGAGGTGTTCGGCGAGCCCACCATGGATGCTGCCCCCAGCATCGACACAGTGGAGAGCGCCGATCCCCTGCAACCAGTCGCACCGCTAACCTCGCGCCCCCTGGCCGTGCCAGTGACGGCAGCCACACAACCTGGCGCGACTGAAGCGGAGATCTCCTCGCGATCGGTACGCATCGCCATCGACCGCGCTGCGGATGTATTGCGCGAACTGCGCGGCGAGCAGCCCTGAGCGACTGAGACTCCTCCTCGTCTGCCGCTTCGCGCGGATCCATCACTCCCCACACAACTGTGGTGGCGGCGACCCTTATCTGTGCGGATTTTGGGATGTGCCCACACTCATAGGGATCGTGACCACCACACCCCCTCACGTGAGACCTCGGTACCAGGCACGTCATATAGTCGCAGCCTGAGCACCATCCGGTAGCGCTTTGCTCTCGCTGGCCAGTGTGATAATGGAAGGTAATAGGAGCGAAGCCTCATTAGCAAGGGCAATAGCATACATTATTATTTCTATAATAGGAAACACTTCACTACTTATGTGTCATGCTATTCACTATCGCAATTAAGTAAACTATGTAATATTAGCGCGAGTCCCCATGCTCG
Source organism: Ktedonobacteria bacterium (assembly GCA_027459705.1). Classification (GTDB taxonomy): domain Bacteria; phylum Chloroflexota; class Ktedonobacteria; order Ktedonobacterales; family JACDGC01; genus DAIDHM01. The sequence continues at coordinate 10,297 of DAIDHM010000015.1, forward strand.
GCTGATTGAGATGAGAGACTTCTCAGAAATGAGGTGAGTGCTGTCCATGCAGCGGCCAACGCCGCCTCTCATTTCGACTCCTTTCATCTCGCGAATCCACTGTAACGAAAGGTAACGTCATGGAGCAACGTAGCATATTGCTCATCGAAGATGACCGTGATCTGCGTGACCTCATCGCTCAGGCGCTCGCGTTCACGGGGAGATACACCGTGCACGTCGCTGAAGATGGTGAAGCGGGATTAGAGGCAGTGTATCAAGCGCGACCTCACTGCATCATCATGGATGTCAAAATGCCTCGCCTCAACGGATTCCAACTCGTCCGCATATTACGCGGTGATCCGGACACCCAAGAGATTCCGCTCGTGATTCTCTCCGCGCTGGTCCAGGATCATGAGGTCTTTACCGGCCTTTCGTCAGGAGCAGACCGCTACCTTTTGAAACCCGTGAAACTCCATATACTCCTGACCACCATCCAGGATGTGCTGCTGGTGAGCGAGCACGACCGACTTCAACGGATGCGCGATCTGGTGGATTCCAGCAATCAGGATACACTGCAGCATCCTACCAAACCAACTGATGAGGGCTAAAAAATATGCAGCAATCTGATCACGTACGTGTACTCGAAGCCAGACGAGACCTGTTTGTAACCCGTGGGCAAGATGTTACCCACCTGATGAGCATCATCTTTTTCTGGATCTCCCTCATCCCCACAATTGGCCTGGCAGTGTTGGCGTTACTCCAGCATAATCCCTATGCTGCAGCACTCGCCGCCGGGTTCGGTGGTGGCACGCTGCTGCAAGGCGTTGCCTGGTTCCTCGTGCAGCGCATTCAACATGGCTGGTCGGCGTTTTTGGTCACGCTGGGCATCCTGCTCATAGCGATCAACGGGCACCTGTTATGGATCCAAAGCCATGGACTAGATGGTATCGCTATCGCCTTGTTCGCGATCTATGCGATTCCAGTGGGACTGTCTGGCATCATGAACGGGCCAGTGTTGATGTTTAGCACGACCCTATTGATCACGCTCTACAGTATCACCGCTGTCATACTCTTGCCAGAGTTCGGTCTGACAGCCTATCCAGGGGTGGCGCCATGGGCAATCGTCGTCATCATTGCGGGGGTTGATTGGATTATTGCGCTCCTGGTACATGCTTCATCTGTCCTCTACTCGCGCGCGCTCGAAAAACTGCAACTGCTTCAGATTGCCTATCAACAAGCGATGCGTTTGGATGGGTTGAAAGATCAGTTCATCGATCATGTCAATCATGAATTACGTACCCCGATCATGGCATTGCAAGGATCGATTGATTTTTTGCTTATGGCGCATACCACGATGGATGCAGATCGAATCCACGCCTTGCTCACACAGTCCGGTCGCAATGCGGATCGGCTTGTTACGATGCTCTCCAACATCCTCGATGCCCGTAAGATCGATCCCGACCAACTCCGCCTGACCCCTGTAGCCTGCCGACTACAACCCATCATCACGGCGATCGTGGAGTCGCTGGATCCCTTGCACACTCATCAGATCACCATGCTCGTACCAGAGGACATTGAGGTGTTGGCGGATCCCACCGCGCTCGAGCAGATTGTGACGAACTATGTAGCAAATGCGTTGAAATATGGCGGTGAGCCTGGCCAGATCACCATCACCGCGACAACCAAGCACTCGAAAGATTCGGTCGAAACCAAAGTCCATTCCCAGGACGACACCATTGAGATCGCCGTCAGTGATACAGGACCAGGGATTCCAGCGGATGAGGCTGACTTGCTTTTCAGACGATTCGTGCGTCTTCCTCGCGATATGGCTTCGAATATACCTGGTAGTGGTTTAGGGTTATATCTCACGAAAGTGTTGGCAGAGGCCATGGGAGGATCCGTAGGATTAGAAAGTCCTGGACGGGCCGGGTCAGGGAGCACCTTCTGGGTACAACTTCCGCAGTCAGAAGTTGCGCTGACGATCCCCAAGCTTCAGGTCGTGAAACACAGGTAACGAGCCATGTCCCCGAAACAGAAGCTGGGACACATTGTCGTCGCCTCGTTCATGACAGGGCTGCAACCGCCCAGTGCACCCTGCCAGCGCCACGATTACTTCGTTCGAGCCACACGAGCCACAGCGCGCGAAAACACACAGGCGAGTTCCCAATGTGGGAACTCGCCTCAATAGTTGCGACGCTTCAGAGATTTGTCAGATTGTCGCGTGTTTCGGTTGTGCACCAGTGAAGAGTGTGCCCGCTTTCCAGGGCAGACCCACCGCTGGGAGCAGGAATCGGTCAAGACCGAACCAGCCCGCGACACGCCATGCCATCACCAGGAAGAGCCCGAAGGTACCGAGGATAGGATTGACACTCACGGTGCCCGCCAGCAAGTAGTTCAGGTTCATCAAGACACCGAAGCCGGCCGCGATACCCGTCAGGACTCCGAGCAAGACACCCAGACCGACCGCGAACTCACCCCAGGTGACCAGGAAAGAGAAGAAACCAGCGCTGGGTTGGACGAAGTCTTTCAAGAAACTGGCATACCAACTCTGTACGGCCGGGTTAGCTCCAGAAGATTTCGCCAGTGCGCCCTTGACAAAGCCACCAAGCGCCGTACCATTGGCACCCCAAACCGGTGATTGGATCTTCTCCCAGCCAGCCAGTAACCACTCCGAGCCGACATTCATGCGGATGACGAACCACAGGGCGGCGGAACTCGAAGAGCCGAGGAAATATTTCGAAATCGCTGGCTCAGGGAATTCGTCCTGCGACGTGCTGGCCTTTAACGCGGCCCGCTCCGAGAAGAACTGTACAAATGCCAGAATCACCGAGAGGACGAAGAGGACGAGTAAGGCCTGTCCCCAATAGTCATCGCCGGTCTGTTTCTGAAAATTCCAGATGAGATGGAAGATCGTCCAGGCGCCGGCTATGACGGCGATACCAGTAGATGCGAGGTTGATTGCGGGGTTTTGTTTGCTTGCCATAATTGATGCCTCCTCAGGTGGGTTCTTCGGGTCATCTCCTTGGTGGCCCTCTTGAACCCTGCAACCATATTATCGGGATGCGCAGTCACAAAGCTGTTACGCCCTCTCCTTCCGGAGTTTCAAATCGCTCACAACACGCGAATGGGGGCAAAACCGTCCTCTCACGACGTTTGCGTGGGGGAAAATCGTCCCGCGTCGCTTGACGACCGTTGCAGATATGCCTAGAATGCGAAGCGTAGGCCCGATGCGGAACGCGGAGGCCAAATCTCCGGCGTGAGGATAGCTGTCGTGGATCAACAGGAACCTACAGATGCTCCAGGCACACCACTCTCGCCTGAGTTCGCCCAGTCAATCTTCCCCCATCCAACCAAACCAGGGCCCACTGTGACAGGTTCGCAGGTAGAGAGCGGAGACGTGCATGCTATGCTTCCGGAAGATCTACCACCAATCGACCTGCGAATGGATGATCTGCCGCGGACCACGCCTCCTCCCGCCGCGCTCAAACGCGTCCTGACGCGCGATATCCCCGTTCCACCCTTCGCAGGCAAGAAGCTCGGACGGTCGCAGGTGGAAGAATTGCTGCGCGTCGCGGCCGAAACTGGCCACCCCAACCAGATCGACCTGCGCGGCACGGATCTGCGCGGCATCGATCTGACCGGGATGGATCTGCATGGCATCCGTCTGGGGGATGATGATCCGCTGGCGAGTGAAGAAGAGCGCCGTGGGCTGGCCGCGCAACTCGACCAGGCGCAGATGGGCGCTGTGAATCTCAACGGTGTGATCGCGCCAGGAGTATCTTTCAAAGGAGCCGATCTGCGCGGCGCTCACTTCCACAGCGCCATCCTGGTGGGCGCGAGTTTCGAGGATGCGCGCCTTCTCAAAGCCGATCTGGGGGACGCACGTTTAACTGATGCGAACCTGCAGGGAGCGCAACTCGAAGGGGCGACCATGACAGGGTCGGTCCTCGTGGGCGCCCAGATGACCAAGGCACGCATGACGGGCGCGCGCCTGGAAGGCGCGGATCTTGGTCTGGCGAACCTCACCGATGCGACGCTTGCGTATGCCTATTGCAATGAGCAAACGTTCCTGGGGGGCGCGATCCTGCAAGGCGTGGCCATCGATGGGCTGCACTATCGCGATGTCGATCTCACCGCGACTGATTGGGGCGAGGTGCGGATGCTGGGTGAAGAGAGTAACGCAGCTCAGGCGCCGTTGAACCACCAGGCGGCGGAGTATCGCCGCGCGGCGCGCGCCTATCGTCGCCTCGGGCTCGCGCTCCGTGGCCAGGGACTCAGCAGCGATGGTCAGCGATTCCTGGCCAAGGCGCAGCGAATGGAAGAACGGGCACTCAGTGCGGTCGCGCAGTCGCGCTGGAAAGAGCGAGCATATTGGTCGGCATTGCCGCCAGCGACGCGCTGGCTGGGGGCAGCGATTCAAGGAGTCGTGGTCGATCATGGCGCGCACCCGTCCTGGGGGCTGGCCTGGCTCGCCGTCATCAGTTTTATCGGGTCCATCTTCAACCTCTTCACCCTACCTCGCCATCCTTCATTTGGCAATGCGTTTTTGCTGAGCGTGGCCAATCTCCTGGGTCGCGGCTATCTCACGACCAGCCAGAGTGGGTTCCCCGTCCTGCTGGGTTTTGTGGAAGCGTTGCTCGGCACCACCATCCTGGCGCTCTTCATCCTGGCGCTGGCCCGTAAGACTCTTGCTTAAATATCTATTCAGCCAGATGCTGAAGCCACTTGTCCGCATTCGCGGCCTCGCCAGACAGAGAGACGTATGATATACTGGGTCACAAGTCGTAGCTAGTTACAGGTTTCGCGCGTCCACATGGCGAGTCGATGCTGCCTCTCCTCCGCCCCTGGTCGGGTTTTGACGCGCCAGGCATGACTACGCGCATCCTGAGGAAATCGGAGGACTCATCAATTTCTATGCACAGTGCCATTACCGGTTGGGGCAAATTTGTCCCTGAGCGCATCCTGTCGAATGCCGACCTGGAACGCATGGTTGAAACATCGGACGAGTGGATTGTGTCACGGACCGGCATACGCGAACGCCGGATCAGCGCGCCGGATCAACCGTCATCGCATCTGGCGATTGCCGCTGGTCGTCAAGCTCTGGAATGCGCTGGCCTCCAAGCGAGCGATCTGGGTCTGATTATCGTCTGCACCGTGACGGGTGACTACACCTTTCCCGCGACCGCCAATTTAGTGCAAGACGGGCTGGGCGCCCATTGTCCCGCCTTCGATCTCCAGGCGGCCTGTGCTGGCTGGATCTATGGCCTGATCACCGCCCATCAGTTCATTGCGACGGGTACCGCGCGTCATGTCCTGGTCATCGGCGTCGAAGAACTCTCGAAGATCGTCGATTATACCGATCGCGCGACGTGCGTGCTCTTCGGGGATGGCGCGGGCGCGGCGATCCTCTCTGCCAGTGAGGAACCGGGCATCCTGGGCTTCACCATGGGCTCGGACGGCGCTCGGCCAGAACAGCTCTATCGACCAGCCGGTGGTTCGTGCATCCCCATCACCAAAGATACCGTCGGAACATCCGCGACCTACGTGCATATGATGGGGTCGGAAGTCTTCAAGTTTGCCACGCGTATCATGGGGTCGGCGATGGAAGAGGCCCTTGTCATGGCCGGGTTGACGCGCCACGATATCGACCTCTTCATTCCGCACCAGGCGAACTTACGCATCATTGAAGCGGCCATGAAGCGCCTCGAATTACCGCCGGAGAAGGTCTTCGTCAATCTGGAAAAGTATGGCAATACCTCATCGGCCGCTATTCCCATCGCCCTCTGTGAAGCCATCGAACAAGGCCGCATCCAGACCGGCAACCGCATCGGCATGGTGGCCTTCGGCGGTGGACTCTCCTGGGCGGCAATCGCAATGCGCTGGACAGCCTAAGCGCGGCACGCCTACACTGGGTCGTCACCACCGCACCAACTGGGGCGATGGTGACGACCATTTGCTCGAACCCCAGTGTTCACAAGCCAACGAACACACTGCCCAACACCCAGCCACTGATTCCAGCCAGTACAGTGATGAGGCTCAGTTCCGCCAGCGCAATCCCCAATGACCGCCTTCCCCACCGCGCTTGCGCGATCGCCAGAACAATCGTGAGGATGGCAGCGACAACCACAAGTCCCACGAGAGCCGTTGATCGCCGCGCCTGGAACAATGTCAATGCCAGCGGCACTGTTCCCACCAGCGACGCCACGACGCGCGCAACCATCCCGCGCCATTCCGGAGTTGGCACATCCACCGCGAGATGTTGTTGTTTCTCCAGCACGGTGCGCAACCAGGCTTCTGGATGTGAAGCGATCAGGCGCGTAATCGTCTGCGCGCCCCATGGTGAGACGCCCTCGCGCTGCCAGAGCAGATCGGTGAGGGCCTCCTGCCCGGCGGGGTCGCGCTCCATCGCGACGCGTTGTTCCTGGATCAACCCCTGACGCCATTCGATGGCGGCCCGTTGCGCGTTGAATTGGCTGACGGCCGAAATGCCGCCAACCAACAATGCCAGGCTCAGATCGATAAAGCGACTCAAACGATTGGGTTGGCCATTGACAACCAGGGCGATAGAGATTGCCAGGACCAGCCACAGGCCACGTGCGGCCACCTGGAGGGCATCCAGTCGCTCTACATCCCAGAAAACGCGACTTTCTACCGTAAGCAAGCGCGAGCGTTGTCCATCCGGATCTTCCGTTGCGCCGTGTCGGCGCCGTGCCCTGCGCTTCGTCATTATTTGTGCCATACGTTCCCCCTCCAATGCATACACTGAACCCTCTTGCTCGCCTTTTCAGCAATTGATAATAGACGTGATCGACCACGCGCGTCAATGCGCACAGCGCGCCGGGAAAATATTGCAAATCTGGAACAGTATGCTTCAGGTCACATCATCTCTTACGCGTCCACCACCAGCGCGCACAGCTGGCAGATCGCTCGGGCCAGGCGGAAAGCAAGAGCAGCTACAGTGAGGCTGGCAAGAGGCAGGTAAGCCCCAACCTCCAATCACCGCGATCTTGATGCAGAAGATCGAGAAGAAACCTGACAAATTCTGCGGAAAATCGCGCATGACAGAAGGGACCCGATATGGTACCATGGTCGTTGTACACCTGTGCCTGTGCCGTCCTTGAGGAAATAGTATGGACACCCCGCAGTTGATCGAGATACCTCGCGCCATCGCCATTCCACCGCGCCGTCTGTTGACCGGGCTGCGCTGGTTGGTAGTCGCCGCGGCCAGCCTCCTTGTGTTGCGTGACGGAGTGCTCGGCGGCGCACAACAGAGCGCGCTTATCCTCGGCATGGTATTAGGTCAGGAAACCTTCGGCTTCTGGTTAGCCGGACGCGACCTCAGCCCGCGTTGGATCTGGACCATCCTGATCGGTGATCTCATCGGCATCGGCGCGGCGACGATCTTTTGTCCGAATGCGACAGGCAACTTCCTGTTGCTCTATCCATTATTGCTCGTCGAGATGACTTTGATCGCGTCATCCACGATTGCCTACCTGGCAACTTTGGGCGTGGGCGCCACTTATATTGTGGCGATCCTGGTCGGCGCGCTCGTGCAACATCACTCCTGGACACGGCTCGACTGGGTGTTGCTCTTCCTGGAAGTCTCGATGTTCTTCATCGTGACAGGCATCAGTATGAATGTCCTGGCAATGTGGCGCGCCCGCGTCGCGCACATCAGCCGTCTGGCCCTGCTCGATGAACTCTCATTGCTGCTGGCCGACACCCGCCAACTGGACGATGTCCTGGAGAGCTTTGTGGAACTCGTGCCGGCAGCGATGGGCGCCCAGGCGTGCGTCATCGCGATTGATGAACCCAGCATGGGACGGCGTATCTGGGCAAACCTGGGGGCGGACACTGATGCTATGATCGACGAATCGCTCCTGCACCATCCCACCACGGAAGCACCGCAGGTCCCCCTGCTCTATCATGAGCAAGCAGCCTATAATGCCGTCTGGATGGTGCCGCTGGAGATCGATGAACGCGCGGTCGGATTGTTGAGTATCGCGCGCGTGACGGGCGAACCCTTCGAAAGCGATGACCAGCGCCTCTTTCTCTCGCTGGCCCGGCACGCCGCCCAGGCGCTCCGCAATGCGCGACTCTATCGCCTGGAGGCCGAAGCTGCGCGAGCCTCACGCCAGTTAGAGCAGTTCAAGAGCGAGATGTTGGCAGGAGTGTCGCATGAGTTTCGTCTGCCATTGGCGAGCATCTCGCTGGCAGCGGAAACTTTGCTTTCGCAACACCACGAGTCCGGTGATGCAGACATTGAAGTGCGATTATTGCGCAATATTTTGCGCAGCACTCACCGCCTGGGTGGTTTCGTACAGGATCTTCTGGATCTCACGCGATTAGAGGCCCATCAACTCCAACTTCGCTCGCGTCCCTTTGATATCGTCGCACTGACCCGCGAGGTGGTTGCCCATTTTGAACCCATCTGTGAGATGAAGCTGCAGCACGTGTGCTTCGAGAGCACGTTGGACAGCTGCATCTTGCAGGGAGACGCACAGCGTATCGAACAGATCCTCAGTAATCTTTTGACGAACGCGCATCAATACACACCTGAAGATGGTACGATTCGTTTGACCCTGCACCACACCGCGAATTCACATCAGATCGGCCCACGTGGACCGGTCCAACGTGAGGACGCGATCTTAATTGGCGTCCATGATAGTGGACCTGGTATTCCATTGGAAGAGCGGGGGCAGATCTTCGATCGCTTCAGTCGCGGTGAAGCGGCCATCGAGCGGGAGCCGCAGAACCGCTATTCCACCGCCAACGAGCTCGCCTGGGACTTGGAACACTTAGACCAG